>CAJUMT010000149.1 GCA_910587495.1 uncultured Lachnospiraceae bacterium
TTTCGGATCAGCGAAAAACTCCTCAATGGAGAACAGGGCCATGCCCTAACAATCAGAGGAGGGAGCGGCATGTTTTGAGCCGCTTCCTCCTTGATTTTGGAGCTGTACCATAATGTCGATTTGCTTTTATATGAATTTTATATGAATATGCCAAAATATGCTTGTACCGCATACCAGACTATGCTAAAATAAACACATCTGAAATCAAAAGGAACAATTCAGTTCCGAAATCCCATTTACAGATAAAAAGCCTTGCAACACAAATGTTCAGCCTGAAAATCGGATTGTGAAAAATCACAGAAAATTCTTGCAGGACATGCGTACAAAAGGGTATAATAATGGAAGCAAAGTATACGATTCTTAAAAAGGAGAGTACTGAAAGTGAGAATATACTTGGATAATTGTAGCTATAATCGCCCATATGACGACCAATCTCAAATACGTATTTATTTAGAAACGCAGGCAAAACTTCATATACAGGATATGATAAGGAAAGGCGACCTGGAATTGGTGACATCCTATGTGCTTGATTATGAGAATGATAGAAACAGGTCATTGCAGAAAAAAATGGCGATTGAGAGATTTATAAAGGAATATACAAGCGTATATGTTAGTGACAGAAGAAGAAATGAGATCGAAAAGTGTGCCGGTAAAATTATGGTGACGGGCATAAAAGAAAAAGATGCGTACCATGTAGCCTGCGCTGTTATAGCACAATGCAAATATTTCATTACTACAGACGATCGCTTGTTGAAATATCATTCAGAAAATATTAAGTTGGTTACACCAGGGGAATTTATCAGAAGTATGGAGGCAGATTATGAATAATACAGTAGATATCTTGGATAAGGGTTTTGCGTGTCTCGTGGAAAACTTAGGAGTAGTAAATGCGGAGCATTTTATTGCCCTTATTAAAAGAGACGATTTTGATTATACAGTGTGGCAGAGGGAATATTTTGATAAAATGCAGTCAGGAGAGTTTGCGGCGAACGCGGCTGCATATGCAAAGAATCATCCATATACAGGAAAAGGACAGATTTTATGACTGTTCCTATGATTTTTCATGTGTTTGGCACATTCAGCCTTGTATTCCGATCCTTCACAAAACCAATGCAGCCGCATACATTGCCTGCCGCTTTTTCTGTAAACAGTTTCGGTCCTCTGTCCGTAAAGTCCCCAATCATCGTCACGTTCCGTTTGATCTCCATATCGTATCCTTTAATCGAATTATTTAGAGAAGGGAATGTCCATGCCGCAGCACAAAACATTCCCTTTTCATCCTTCTGATTTTCCGACAACTCTTTTTGCCAAGTATTCTGTTATTCTGCGTTCTTTTTGGCTTCCGCCAGTTTCATGGCGCGGACTTTCAAAGGCAGTCCGAACAGAGTGATAAATCCGCTGGCGTCGTGGTGATCATACAGGTCGCCTGTGGTGAAAGAAGCGAGGGATTCGCTGTACAGGCTGTAGGGGGAAGTGGTTCCCGCTTTGATAATATTTCCTTTGTAAAGTTTAAATTTTACTTCGCCGGTTACATACTGCTGGGTGCTGGTCACAAATGCCTGCACGGCTTCCCGGAGAGGCGTAAACCATTTCCCTTCATATACGATCTGCGCCATTTTGTTGCCCAGGTCTTTTTTTGTCTCCATGGTAGCACGGTCAAGAACCAGCTCTTCCAGCTGCATATGGGCCTCCATCAGGATCGTGCCGCCGGGAGTCTCATAGACGCCGCGGGATTTCATGCCGACCACGCGGTTTTCCACGATATCCACGATACCGATACCGTGTTTGCCGCCTAAAACATTCAGTTCTTTTATGATGTCGGCGACTTTCATCTGTTTACCGTTTAAAGAAACCGGCACGCCTTTTTCAAAGGTCATGGTCACATATTCGCCTTCCTCCGGCGCTTTTTCAGGCGTTACGCCCAGGACAAGCATATGATCATAGTTAGGCTCGTTGGCAGGGTCTTCCAGTTCCAGTCCTTCGTGGCTGATATGCCATAAGTTCCGGTCGCGGCTGTAGCTGTGGCTGTGGTCGAAGGGTAGGTCGATGCCGTGCTGTTTGCAGTACTCAATCTCGTCTTCCCGGGATTGCATGGTCCATACATCAGTCATCCTCCAGGGCGCGATGATTTTAAGATCCGGAGCCAGCGCTTTGATGCCCAGTTCAAAACGAATCTGGTCGTTGCCTTTTCCCGTAGCGCCGTGGCAGATAGCGGACGCGCCTTCTTTCCTTGCGATCTCCACCAGCTTTTTGGCGATGGCAGGGCGGGCCATGGAAGTACCCAGCAGGTATTTATTTTCATAGACGGCACCGGCCTGTACGCAGGGCATGATATATTCCTCTGCAAATTCATCTACGATATCTTCAATATACAGTTTAGCGGCGCCGGACAGTTTTGCCCGCTCTTCCAGTCCGTCCAGTTCGTTGCCCTGTCCGCAGTCTATACAGCAGCAGATGACTTCATAACCGAAGTGTTCCTTTAACCAGGGGATGATAGCGGTGGTGTCCAGTCCGCCGGAATAAGCCAAAATTACTTTTTCTTTCATACTAATCTCTCCTCTTTATTGTAGTTTCGCAACTGCCTTATACTATATAACAACTCATGCAAGATTGCAAGTGAAAAAATATACATAATTTATGAATTTGTATAAAAAATTATTGCATAAATTAGATAAAAAATGTATAATTATGCAAAAATCCTGGATTATTCACGAATAACGCTTTACTTCCAGGGTGTTTTGTTATATGATATAAAGCAGTTTGTGGTGGAACTGTAAACAGCGAAAGCCTGTACCAGTGCGGAAAGGCTGGAGCGGAACTTTAAAAAGGTAGGATAATATGATAAAAGTCGGAATTATCGGAGCAACCGGATATGCGGGCGGGGAGCTGGTCCGCCTGCTTTTGGGACATAAGGAAGCCCAAATCGTCTGGTATGGCTCCAGAAGTTATGTGGATAAAAAATATGCAAATATTTATCAGAACATGTTCCAGCTGGTGGATGACAAATGCCTGGACGATAATATGGAGGAGATGGCAAAGCAGGTGGATGTAATCTTCACAGCTACACCCCAGGGACTTTGTGCTTCTCTTGTAAATGAGGACATTTTAAATAAAGTAAAAATTATTGATCTGAGCGCGGATTTCCGGATCAAGGATGTGGCAGTCTATGAGAAATGGTACGGGATCGAGCATAAAGCGCCCGAATATATTCAGGAGGCCGTCTACGGCCTGTGCGAAGTAAACAGAGAGAAAGTAAAACAGGCAAGGCTTGTGGCCAATCCGGGCTGTTACCCGACCTGCAGTTTTCTGTCCGTCTATCCGATGGTTAAAGAGGGACTGATCGATCCTTCCACCCTGATCATTGACGCCAAGTCAGGCACTTCCGGCGCAGGACGCGGGGCGAAGGTAGATAACCTGTTCTGCGAGGTGAATGAAAATATCAAGGCCTATGGGGTGGCAGGGCATCGCCATACACCGGAGATTGAAGAACAGTTAAGCTATGCAGCCGGTGAACCGGTACTTATAAGTTTCACGCCCCATCTGGTTCCCATGCAGAGGGGAATCCTGGTGACTGCCTATGGGTCTTTGAAAAAAGAAGTTTCCTATGAGGAAATTAAGGAGATTTATGACCGGTATTATCAGGATGAATATTTTGTCCGTGTGCTGGATAAAGACGTATGCCCGCAGACCCGCTGGGTAGAAGGCAGCAACTTTGTGGATGTAAACTTTAAAATTGATCCCCGAACAAAACGTATCGTTATGATGGGGGCCATGGACAATCTGGTCAAAGGCGCCGCGGGGCAGGCGGTACAGAATATGAACTTAATGTTCGGGCTTGACGAGGCGGAGGGACTTCGCCTGGCGCCGCTGTTTCCATAGAAAAGGTGAGTAAAAGCGTATGGATATTCGGATCATGACTATCAATGATTATGAAAAAGTATATAGTTTATGGAAAACCATTAAAGGTTTTGGCATCCGCAGCGTGGACGACTCCAGGGAAGGCATCGAAAGGTTCCTGAAACGCAATCCGACTACCAGCATTACCGCGTGGGAAGGGGATACGCTGATCGGGGCGATTCTTTGCGGCCATGACGGAAGAAGGGGCTGCCTGTACCATGTGTGCGTCCGCAAAGGCTTCCGGCGAAAAGGCGTGGGAAAAGCTATGGTCATCGCCTGTATGGAGGCGTTAAAAGAAGAAAAGATCAATAAAGTAAGCTTGATTGCGTTTACCAGAAACGATATTGGCAATGCTTTTTGGAATAAAATTGGCTGGACCAGAAGACAGGATCTCAATTATTATGATTTTACATTGAATGAAGCGAATATCACCGCATTTATCGAGGAGGATTAGAGGATGAAGATCATAGAAGGCGGTGTGACAGCCGCAAAAGGCTTTGAAGCGGCGTCCGCCGAGGCGCAGATTAAATATAAAGACCGCAAGGATATGGCACTTGTATACAGCCAGGTTCCATGTGTGGCGGCGGGTACTTTTACGACCAATGTAGTGAAAGCTGCGCCGGTCAAATGGGATCAGAAAATCGTAAGCGAATCTCCGTTTGCTCAGGCAGTTGTTATAAACTCCGGTATTGCCAACGCCTGTACAGGAGAGGAAGGATACAGTTATTGTGAAAAGACAGCCAAGGAAGCAGAGCGGCTTCTTAACATACCGGCCTCTTCTGTTTTGGTGGCGTCCACAGGTGTCATCGGTATGCAGCTTCCCATTGAACGTATACAAAACGGTGTTGCCCTGCTGGCCAGGAGTAAAGAAGACACGCCCGAGGCAGGATTAGAAGCGGCAAAGGCCATTATGACCACGGACACCCGTCCCAAATACGCGGCGGCTCAGGTTATCATCGGAGGAAAGACGGTTACTGTGGGCGGTATGTGCAAAGGTTCCGGTATGATTCATCCGAATATGTGTACCATGCTGAGTTTTGTGACTACAGATGCGGCGATCACCAAAGAGATGCTCCAGAAAGCTTTAAGCGACGATATTAAAGATACCTACAATATGGTGTCTGTGGACGGCGATACGTCTACCAATGACACAGTGCTTTTGCTTGCCAATGGTTTGGCTGAAAATCCCCTGATTGATCAGGAGAGCGAACAGTATAATGCTTTCAAAGAAGCATTGCATTATGTTAATACAGAGCTTTCAAAGAAGATCGCAGGCGACGGGGAAGGAGCTACCTGCCTGTTTGAAGTGAAAGTAATCGGGGCTGAGAATAAAGAACAGGCGGTTACTTTAAGTAAATCTGTCATTACTTCCAGCCTGACAAAAGCAGCCGTTTACGGACATGACGCCAACTGGGGGCGTATTCTCTGCGCTATGGGGTATTCCGGCGCACAGTTTGATCCGGATAAAGTAGATCTTTATTTTGAGAGCGCTGTGGGGAAACTAAAGATTATAGAGAACGGAGTTTCTACCGGCTACAGCGAAGAACAGGCTACAAAAATATTATCTCAGGATTATGTGACGGCTGTTGCGGATATAAAGATGGGAAACGCGACCGCCACCGCCTGGGGATGCGATCTGACCCATGAATATGTGAATATTAATGCGGACTACAGGAGTTAAGGCAGGTATACGATTGCGAACAAAGAGGAGTGAACGATTATGAGAGAAGATACAGAAAAATATCTGGAGAAAGCCGCCGTCCTTGTGGAGGCGCTTCCTTATATTCAGCGATTCAACCGCAAGATTATTGTTGTAAAATACGGCGGCAGCGCCATGGTGGATGAAAAGCTGAAAAAAAGCGTAATAAGCGATGTGACGCTTTTGAAACTGGTAGGATTTAAACCGATCATTGTTCATGGCGGCGGAAAAGAGATCAGTAAATGGGTGGGCAAAGTCGGTATGGAACCCCGTTTTGTGAACGGTCTTCGGGTAACGGATGAAGATACCATGGAAATTGCCGAGATGGTGCTTGGCAGAGTCAATAAAGGGCTTGTGACAATGGTGCAGGAATTAGGAGTCAAAGCGGTTGGTATAAGCGGCAAAGACGGCGGACTTCTGAAAGTGGAGAAAAAATACGCAGGCGGAGAAGATATCGGCTATGTGGGTGAGATCACCGAAGTAGAACCTAAAATTCTTTATGATCTTCTGGAGAAAGATTTTCTTCCCATTGTCTGTCCGGTAGGGCTGGACAAAGAGTTTCATACTTATAATATCAACGCAGATGATGCAGCGTGCGCGATTGCCAAAGCCGTGAAGGCGGAGAAATTGGCCTTTCTTACAGATATTGAAGGTCTTTATCGGGATTTCGAGGATAAAGATTCTTTGATTTCGGAGATTACAGTCAGCGAAGCAAAAGCGCTTCTTGCCACCGGAACGATTGGAGGCGGTATGCTGCCCAAACTTGAAAATTGTATTGATGCCATTGAAGCGGGTGTATCCAGAGTGCATATTATGGACGGAAGAATCATGCACAGTATCCTTTTGGAGGTGTTCTCCAACCAGGGAATCGGTACAGCTATCGTGGGAGATATGGAGGAGAAATTTTACCATGAGTAATTTGTATATAGAAAAAGCGGAAGAAAATATTTTACATACTTATAATCGTTATCAGATTGTGTTTGACCATGGGGAAGGCGTTCATTTGTATGATGTGGACGGAAAAGAATATCTGGATTTTGCGGCGGGGATCGCGGTACAGTCTTTAGGGTATGGGCATAAAGAATATACACAGGCGTTAAAAGATCAGATTGATAAGCTGACGCATATTTCTAACTTGTTTTATACAGTTCCTATGATGGAGGCTGCCGAAAAAGTAATAAAAGCCAGCGGTATGGAGAAAGTGTTCTTTACCAACAGCGGAACGGAAGCCATTGAGGGCGCTTTAAAAGCCGCAAGGAAATATGCTTATGAAAAGAAGGGCGGCGAAGCGTATGAAATCGTCGCCATGGAGCATTCTTTCCATGGAAGAAGCTTAGGCGCGCTGTCGGTGACAGGCAACGAGAAATATCAGATTCCGTTCCGGCCTTTGGTTCCGGGGATCCGTTTTGCCGCATATAATGATCTGGAAAGCGTAAAATCGCAGATCACGGATAAAACCTGCGCCGTTATCCTGGAGACAGTCCAGGGCGAAGGCGGTGTCTATCCTGCGACGGAATCGTTTCTTAAAGGAGTCAAAGCATTGTGCGAAGAACATGACATACTTCTGATTCTGGACGAGATCCAGTGCGGTATGGGCAGAACCGGAACCATGTTCGCATGGCAGGAGTATGGGGTGGAACCGGATATCATGACCTGTGCAAAAGCCATCGGGTGCGGCGTGCCGGTGGGAGCTTTTGTCCTGGGCAGGAAGGCGGCGGAAGGTTCTTTAAAAGCAGGAGACCATGGGACAACTTATGGCGGAAATCCTTTTGTCTGCGCGGCGGTCAGCAAAGTGTTTGACTTATACGAAAAAGAGAATATTTTGGATAATGTCCGCACAGTGGGGGCTTATCTTACGAAAAAGCTTGATGAACTTGTGGACAAATATGATTTCTTAAAGGAACGGCGTGGAAAAGGTATGATCCAGGGGATCGAAGTGGATGGAAGGCCGGTGGGAGAGATTATAAACCGCTGTCTTTTAAACGGCTTGGTGTTAATCACAGCAGGCAGCAATGTGCTTCGGTTCGTTCCGCCGCTTATCATCACAAAAGAAGATGTGGACTGCATGGTGGAAAAACTGGAACAATCATTTTAGGAAAGGGGCGCCATGAAGAAAAAATACTGGGGTATCCTGCTTGTACTGTTAATGCTTCTTATGGTCTCGCAGGCTTCTTATATGGAGCGCAGGAAACAGTCGGAGGAAGTAGTCGTCAACGCAGAGCATCCGATTCTGATCTGGTATACGGACCCGGATATCCAAAGCTATATGGAAAACACCGCGGCGGAGGTGGCGGCCAAATATGAAGTGGAGGTTCGCACAGAGCTGGTCTCGGAAGTGGATTATATTGAAAATATCTGTGAAAAATCCGTATCGGAGCAGATGGAAGGGCCGGATGTGTATGTGGCTTCCAGCGCCCTGCTCGAGAAGGCGGCTTTAGCGGGTCTTACAACGCCGGTGACAGATACAGGGCTTGAAAATACTTATTCTGAGAAAGCAGTGCAGGCGGCTGCTTATGATGGGACGGTGGTGGCAAGGCCGTTCTATATTGAGACTTGTTTCCTTTTGTACAACCGCAATTATGTGGATCCTTCGGATGTTCCTGATACGATAGACGAAATACTGGATTATGCGGAAGCGTTTGAAGGAGACGAGGTAACAGAGAAAGTTGAGCATATTTTTGAATGGAATGTGGCGGACGTCATAGACAATTATATGTTTATGGGGGCATATACGGATTTGGGAGGTCCCAGTGGAGATGACAAAAGCCGGGTCTCTATGGATATTGACAAGATCACCGAGTGCATGAATTATTACCAGAATCTGAACGGCTTTTTTGCCATTGACGAGATCGGAAGAGCACACGTCTGAACTCCAGTCACACAGC
>CAJUMT010000150.1 GCA_910587495.1 uncultured Lachnospiraceae bacterium
GTTCTTTTATCTATATTGGTAAGGGCTATGTTTCCGATGGCAATGCCATATTTTGCGCTGGGTTTTTTATCCCATCTGGCGACGGATATTTTTAATTTTAAAAAAGTGAAACTCTGGTATCCTTTAAAAGATGGTATTTGTCTTAAAATGTTTCATGCCAAAGGAGTTGCCAACCGCACGATGTTTTTGGCTGGAGGCGCTGTAGCTGCCGTGGAAGTGGCACTGCTTCTTTGGCGTATCCTGCATCCGCATATATTTCGCTGACGACCGCCGGATATACCGCCAGATATAAGAAAAATTTGCTTGACATTCCCATATGTGGTATGTATAATGTAAAAAGTGTGAGTGATTCGGGTTGCCTTTGTGCAGCTTCGATGAAAGATAAACTGACTCGAGAAAGCATAGAGGAGGTGTAACCTGTGTCTATTTGTCCAAAAAATAAATCTTCCAAAGGAAGAAGAGATAAGAGAAGAGCTAATTGGAAAATGAGCGCTCCGAATCTGGTAAAATGCAGCAAGTGCGGCGCTCTTATGATGCCTCACAGAGTATGCAAGGCGTGCGGCTCTTATAACAAAAAAGAGATCATTGCAGTTGACTAAGTAAGATCAGGGGAAAAACAGTATCGCAGCAGATGTGGTACTGTTTCTTTTTTTGGAAATATATGGAGAGCGGGAGGGATAAAAAGATGACAAAAATCTTACTGGTGGAAGACGACGCTTCGATCGTGGAAAATCTAAGCGCCGTATTGGCAGGCGAAGGGTTCGCGCTATGCAGTGCAAAAGGACAGAAAGAGGCGCTTAAGCTTCTGGGGCAGGAGAACCCGGATCTTCTTCTTTTGGACATTTCTTTAGAAGACGGAAACGGTTATTCTCTGTGCTCCGCCGTCCGGGCGACTGTGGATGTGCCGGTGATCTTTTTGACGGCTTCGGGAGACGAGTTCAGCGTCGTGGCAGGTCTGGAACTGGGAGCGGAAGATTATATCAGCAAGCCTTTCAGGCCTAGAGAGCTGGTGTTGCGTATCCGAAGCGTGCTGCGGCGCTGTGGAAAAAGTCAGTCTGTACTGGAAGCCGGCGATTTGAAAGTGGACACGGTTCGGGCGACAGTGACTAGGCAGGGAGAAGAGCTGATACTGTCCGCCATGGAATACAGGCTGTTGCTTTTCTTTTTAAACCATAAGGGCATGGTGCTTACCAGAAATCAGATTTTGCAGGAAATATGGGACGCCGCAGGTGAATTTGTCAACGATAATACCCTGACCGTGTATATTAAGCGTCTGCGTGAAAAGATAGAGGAAGACCCCCAGAATCCAAAAGTCATAAAGACGGTCCGGGGGCTGGGCTACAAACTGGAATAGAGGAATATGGTATGGCTTTTTTAAGAAATCCGGAGATCCGCCGTCAGATTGCGGTGTCGATTCTCTTGATCATATTGTTTTTGGCGGGAGAATATGTACTTCTTACCGCCTTTTCTATTGGGGTAAATGGGCTTCTTCTGTATTTTGCCGCCGCATGCCTGGCGCTGACAGGTTGTTGTCTGGCAGTGACGAAAAATCGTTACAAGCGCCTTGGCCGTCTGGCCACGGACATAGATCTGATTCTGCACAGGGAGCGTAAAATTGATCTGGACGAGTACAAGGAAGGGGAACTGGCTGTTCTTGCCAATGAGATTCAGAAGGTGCTGTCCCGCCTGGTAGAACAGTCGGATTCCCTTAAGAAAGAAAAGATATATCTAAGTGATTCACTGGCGGATATTTCCCATCAGCTCAAGACGCCTCTTACCTCTTTGCAGCTTTTGATGATGCGGCTGTCGGGGGAGCAAAAAGAAGAAGAAAGAAGCCATCTGTGTGTAGAAGGGGCGATGCTTCTGAACCGGGTGGACTGGCTGGTGAACGGTCTTTTGAAAATTGCAAAGATAGACGCGAAGACCGCCGTGTTTGCAAAAGAGTATGTGGATGTAAAGATGCTGGCAGAGCAGGCTTTAAATCCTCTCAGGATTCCGCTGGAACTAAGAGAACAGACGGTTGTTTTGTCAATACAGGAAGGAAAGACGCCGGGATTTACAGGCGATATGGCCTGGAGTATGGAGGCTTTAGGAAATATTTTGAAAAACTGTATGGAACATACGCCCAAAGGCGGGACGATTCAGATTTATGCGGGGGAAAACCATCTGTATACGGAATTGTCGGTGGAAGACAATGGAAGCGGGATCACGCCGGAGGATCTGCCCCACCTTTTTGAGCGTTTTTATAAAGGAAAAGGTTCTGCTGATGACAGCGTGGGGATCGGTCTGGCGCTGGCGCGTATGATCATAAAAGAACAAAACGGCACGTTAAAAGCGGAAAATCGAAGAGAAGGGGGAGCGCGTTTCCTGATCCGATTTTATAAGGGAACCATATAAAAGTGACAAAATTGTCATCCTAGAGTCACCGGCCTGTCACCAGGATATCATATACTTTTTTCATGAAAAGGTTAAAACGAGAAAGGGATGTGAAATAATATGGAGTTATTAAGAGCAGAACATATTTCCAAAGTATATGGTACGGGTGCGGGGCAGGTTAAAGCGCTTGACGATGTATCGTTTCAGATCAGTCAGGGAGAGTTTATAGCGATCATCGGTTCTTCCGGTTCCGGAAAATCCACCTTGCTGCATATTATGGGAGGCGTAGACCGGCCCACTTCAGGAAATATTTTCTTGAGAGACGCGGATATCTACTTAAGGGATGAAGAACAGCTTGCCGTCTTCAGGCGCAGGGAAGTAGGTCTGATCTATCAGTTTTACAACTTGATCCCGGTGCTTGATGTGGAAGAGAATATGACGCTTCCGGTGCTGATGGATGGAAGAGAAGTAAATAAAGAGCGCTTAGAAGAACTTCTCGGTATTTTGGGGCTTAAAGAACGCAGACATCATCTGCCCAACCAGCTTTCCGGCGGGCAGCAACAGAGAGTGTCTATTGGACGGGCTTTAATGAATGCACCTGCTTTGGTTCTTGCCGATGAGCCTACAGGAAACCTGGATTCCAGGAACAGCCAGGAGATTATGGAGCTGCTAAAACTGTCTAATCAAAAATACGGGCAGACATTGGTGGTTATTACCCATGACGAAACGATTGCCATGCAGGCGGACAGGATTCTTGCCATTGAGGACGGTCGGATTGCCAGAGACGAGGTGATCCGCAGATGAATATATTTACCAAAGTGACCTTTAAGACTTTAAGGCAAAACAAAACCCGTACGGCAGTGACAATTGTAGGTATCATACTGGCTACAGCCATGCTGACAGCCGTGACTGCTTTTGTATCCAGCCTGCAGCATTTTATGATCGGGCAGGTGGTTGAGAACAGCGGGAAATGGCACGGCGCAATGTATGGAGTATCCAAAGAAACACTGGATCAGATCTTATCTGACCCGGAAGTATCGGCGTCGGGAGCCTATCAGGAGATAGGGTATGCCAGGCTTTCTAAGGCAGAACAGTCAAGATGCCCCTATTTGTTTGTGGCGGGCGTTCAGGAAGAACTGTATGATCTGCTGCCTGTGAAGCTGGAGGCGGGCAGGCTTCCCCGGGACGGCAGCGAGATCGTGCTTCCCCGTGTACTTAAGACTCTGGGGCGTATAGATACTAAGATAGGGGATACGCTGACGCTTGCGCTGGGCGGGAGGTATTATGACGGCAGGCAGCGGGGGGTAGCGGAACCGGCGGTGTTTATGGAAGACGGAGAAACACTGGCGGAAGAACTTATGATAGAGGAAACGCGAACTTACACGGTGGTAGGGATCAGCGAACAATTTTACTTTGACAGCTTCAGAGGAGCCGCTTACTGCGCGTTCACTGTAATGGATGACGAGCCGACAGCAAAGAGCAGCTTTTCGTGTTACTATACGCTGAAAAAGCCAAAAAATATCTATGCATTTCAGAACCGGATGGATGGGTATGCAGTCGCAGAGACGCATTCGGAACTGCTGCGTTATCAGGGAGTTTCAGGAAATAGTGCGTTTATACGGATGCTTTACGGCTTGTCAGTGATCCTGATTCTGCTGATCATGACAGGCGGCGTTTCCCTGGTGTACAATTCCTTTGCCATATCTGTGAGCGACAGGACAAGGCAGTTTGGCCTTTTGGCTTCCGTGGGAGCCACGCCCGGGCAGATGCGCGGGATGGTCTGGAAGGAAGCATGTATTTTAAGCGGCGTGGGGATTCCCCTGGGAATTCTAAGCGGGCTTTTGGGGATCGGCGTTACTTTACAGGTCACCGGCGGCATCTTCTCGTATTATACTGAAAGCGGAGGAAAACTTGGCCTGTCCCCTTCTCTTCCGGCGATACTTATAGCGGCTCTCACCGCCCTTCTGACCGTGCTGATCTCCGCCTTTATTCCCGCCGGGCGGGCGGCTAAAAAGACACCCATGGATGCCATCCGGCAGACTGCGGATATCCGGCTGTCAAAGCGTGTCCGGAGAAGCGGAAAATGGTCGTTTCGGATGTTCGGGCTTCCGGGAATGATCGCCGGAAAGCATTTTGCCCGCAGCAGACGCCAGTACCGGACAACAATCTTTTCCCTTTTTGTCAGCGTTGTTTTGTTTATTTCCGCCAGTTCCTTTTCTGCTTATATAAAAAGCAGCGTTACACTGGTCAATGCGCAGCCTGCCTGTGATGTGGCTGTATA
Source organism: uncultured Lachnospiraceae bacterium (assembly GCA_910587495.1). GTDB lineage: Bacteria > Bacillota > Clostridia > Lachnospirales > Lachnospiraceae > Hominiventricola. The sequence continues at coordinate 4,658 of CAJUMT010000150.1, forward strand.
TATGGACGGGGACTATGAGGATACTGACAAAGTAATCCGGGCAATCAATGAAACAGAAGGCGTTTCGAATATATTTAAGACTCGAGAGACGTACCTGCCGGTGTCGGTGAATATTGAGGACGTGCAGGAGGATTATCTTAAGATTATAAATGAAACAGGAGAGGAAAAAGTACAGGGTCGGATACAGCTTTCAGGACTTTTTATGGTTTTAGAGGATGATGATTATACAGCGTATCTGAAAGAGCAGGGACTTTTAGGAAAGCTTAACCCGGAGCGTATGGAAGTGGCAGTGACCAACCGGATGAGCAGTTACATTCCAAATGAAAAGCGCTATCGGGTGTACGAGGTGCTGAAAAATGCGGATGTTACGGCTGGCCTTACATTTACCGATTATTCCGCCTGGGAAGAAGCGGCAAAAGGGGCGAAACAAGAAGAAAAGGAAGCGATGCGCGGGGCCTATGAGACTTCGGTGGATGTAACTGTAAAAGCGCTGGTAACAGAACTTCCTATGGATCTGTATAAGGACAGCGGCGGAATATTCTGCATTCTTGTTTCGGAAAGTATGCTTGAAAATATGTTGTCGCTGTCAGAACCCTATGTGGGAAATTATCGTGTCTATTTTAATACAGAAGATCATCGCGAGGTGGCAGAAAAGCTGGAAAATATGGCAGTCGAAGAAAACTGGGACAGCGGTATATTCGTGTCGGATCTGACAGAGGCAGCGCAGATACAGAAAAATCTGCTTTTTACGGTGGATGTGTTTGCCTATGGATTTATTATTTTGATTTCGCTGATCTCGGCGGCCAATGTGTTCAATACCATTTCTACAGGATTTCTGCTCCGGCGCAGGGAGTTCGCGGTCTTAAGTTCTGTGGGGATGTCTCCGAAAGACCTGGATCGGATGCTGCGCTTAGAGTGCCTGATGTATGGAGCAAAAGCACTTCTTTATGGAATTCCTGTGTCGGTTTTGATCACTTACTGTATTTATCGGGTCGTATTAAGCAGTATGGATACCGGTTTCTATATTCCTGCTGCCAGCATCCTGGTTGCTGTAGGCAGCGTGTTCGCGGTAGTGTTTGTCACTATGGTTTATGCCAGGACGAAACTTGGAGGGGAAAATCTGATGGACAGTATCCGGAGAGAAAGTGTATAAAGGGTCTGGTTTACAATACGGGAGACGCTCGTAAAGGAGCGTTTCCTGCTTTTTTTGTGGGGAAAGTTACGGAAAGTATTGACTTCGTTAAAGCGTTTTCGTATTATGATAGAGACGGCAAGGAGGAAATAAAATGCAGGAACTGATTAAAGTTGCAGTGGATGCCATGGGTGGAGACCATGCGCCATTGGAAATCGTAAAAGGCGCTGTGGAAGCAGTAAACAGCCAGGAAAATGTGAAAGTCTTTCTGGTAGGAAAGGAAGAAGCTGTCAGGGCAGAGCTTAAGAAATATCAGTATGATCCTGCCAGAGTGGAAATAGTACACGCCACGGAAACCATAGAGATGGCCGAACCCCCGGTGCAGGCGATAAGAAAGAAAAAAGATTCATCCATCGTTGTAGCCATGAAGATGGTGAAGAACAAAGAGGCGGATGCGTTCGTCGGCGCGGGAAGTACGGGAGCCGTCCTGGTAGGCGGACAATTGATCGTGGGGCGGATCAAAGGAGTAGAGCGCCCTCCCCTTGCGCCGCTTTTGCCGACTGAAAAAGGAGCTTCTCTGCTGATAGACTGCGGAGCCAATGTAGACGCCAGACCCTCTCATCTGGTTCAGTTTGCCAAGATGGGATCAATTTACATGGAAAATATTATGGGCATCTCCAATCCAAGAGTCGCGATTGTGAATATCGGGGCGGAGGAAGAGAAAGGCAATGCACTGGTCAAGGAAACATTTCCTTTATTAAAGGAGTGTGAGGGACTGAATTTTATAGGGAGCATAGAGGCGAGAGATATCCCGTCGGGATATGCAGACGTCATTGTCTGCGAAGCTTTTGCGGGAAATATCATTCTGAAGCTGTATGAAGGAGTAGGGGCTACCCTGATCTCCATGGTGAAGAAAGGGATGATGAGTACTTTAAGGAGTAAACTCGGGGCACTTTTGGTGAAGCCTGCCCTGAAGGAGACATTAAAAAAATTTGACACAAGCCAGTATGGAGGAGCGCCTTTACTGGGTCTTAACGGTCTTGTGGTCAAGACCCATGGTAGTTCTGGCGCGCTGGAAGTGAAAAATTCCATCCTTCAATGCGTGACTTTTACAGAACAGCGGATGAATGAAAAGATCAAAGCTAAGATTCAGGCAGAAGAGAATTAGGAAGGAGTGAAAGTATGGAATTTGAAAAATTGCAGGAAATTGTTGCAGAAGTACTGAACCTGGACGCAAATGAGATCACGATGGATACCACTTTTGTGAATGATCTGGGAGCTGATTCCCTGGATGTATTTCAGATCATTATGGCCATTGAGGAAGAATTTGATATTGAGATCTCTAATGAGGATGCGGAAAAGATCGTATCTGTAGGGGACGCGGTGGAGCGTATTAAAGAAGAATTAAATTGACAGGAATGCAAGGGGCTGCTTACGGGGTAGAAATATTCCGCGGCAGCCCCCAAGAACGGCTGGAGACTATTATATGGAAGAGACAAGATTCAAGGAGCTGGAAGAAAAGATCGGATACCGGTTTAAAGACGGCAGGCTGCTATTCCAGGCCATGTGCCACAGCTCCTACGCCAATGACCGGCATATGGGCAGACTTAAGTGCAATGAACGGCTGGAATTTCTGGGGGACGCGGTGCTGGAGCTGGTTACCAGTGAATTTCTTTATGAGAAATATCCTGAAATGCCGGAAGGAGACGCCACCAAGACCCGTGCCAGCATTGTCTGTGAACAAAGTCTGGCTTTCTGCGCCAAAAGCATATCGCTGGGAAGTTATATTATGCTGGGAAAAGGCGAGAAAGTAAGCGGCGGAAGGGAACGCCCGTCTATTACCTCCGACGCGTTTGAAGCGTTGATCGGCGCGATTTATCTGGACGGTGGTTTTACTAGTGCAAAAGAATTTATACGAAAATATGTCCTGAATGACCTGGAACATAAAAAACTCTTTTACGATAGTAAGACCATTCTGCAGGAACGGATACAGGCGAGCCATGAAGAGAAGCTGCACTATGAACTGGTAGGAGAAGAAGGACCGGATCACAGGAAGCTTTTTATCGTACAGGCCATGCTAGGAGACAAAGTGATCGGCAAAGGCAGCGGACGCACGAAAAAAGCGGCGGAGCAGGCGGCAGCATACCATGCCCTGACGGGAATCTGACAGAACAGGATAGCATATATGTATTTAAAAAGTATAGAGGTGCAGGGATTTAAATCTTTTGCCAATAAGATCGTATTTGACTTCCACAACGGGATTACAGGGATTGTGGGGCCTAATGGATCTGGAAAAAGCAATGTGGCGGATGCGGTACGCTGGGTATTGGGAGAGCAGAGGGTCAAGCAGCTTCGGGGCGGGAGTATGCAGGACGTCATATTTTCCGGTACGGAGAACCGGAAAGCTTTAAGTTATGCTTATGTAGCCATCACGCTGGATAATGCAGGCCATCAGCTGCCGGTATCCTATGAGGAAGTAACGGTGGCAAGAAGGTTATATCGTTCCGGAGAGAGCGAATATCTTATAAACGGGACGGCCTGCCGTTTAAAAGACGTACAGGAAATGTTCTATGATACCGGTATCGGAAAAGAGGGCTATTCCATCATCGGACAGGGACAGATCGATCAGATTTTAAGTACCAAGCC
>CAJUMT010000151.1 GCA_910587495.1 uncultured Lachnospiraceae bacterium
AAAGGATGCAGGTCTTCTGCAAAATGATACGGATAAGGCTCTTACGTCTGCGCAGCTTAATGCCATGTCTGACGACGAAGTGAAGAAAATCATTCCGCAGATCCGTGTGATCGCCAGGGCGCTTCCAACAGATAAATCCAGGATGGTAAGACTTTGCCAGGAGATGAACCTGGTAGTTGGCATGACCGGTGACGGAGTGAACGATTCCCCGGCGCTTAAGAGGGCGGATGTGGGATTTGCCATGGGCAGCGGCACAGAGGCTGCCAAGGAGGCCGGTGAGATCGTTATCCTGGACGATAACTTCAAATCCATCAAAGATGCGATCTGGTATGGCAGGACAATTTATCATAATATACTGAAATTCTGTAAGTTCCAGCTGGTCATCAATGTGGCGGCCGTGGTGGTAAGCGCCATAGCGCCGTTCTTTGGCGTCGAGGAACCTTTGAAGGTGACGCATCTTCTGTTTGTCAACCTGGTTATGGACGGACTGGGTGCGATTATGCTTGGAAACGAGCCTGCGCTGGAAGAATATATGGCTGAAAAGCCCCGCAGGAGGGATGAAAGCATCATCAATAAAAAGATGGCCACACAGATCGGTATCATGGGCCTGTGGCTTACGATTATCAGTTTCGTCTATCTGAAGCTGCCGTTTTTCATTCATTTATTTGATAATGAGGAACAACATCTGACAGGATATTTTGTGTTGTTTATTGTAAGCGCGCTGTTTAATGGGTTTAATGTCAGAGACGACCGTTTTGGTATTTTCAGAGGATTGAATGAAAATACAGGGTTTTTAAAAGTGTTCTTTACGATCATACTGGTGCAGGCATTGATCGTCAATGCGGGTCTTATACCCGGCGCGGTCTTTACCTGGATCGGAAACATGTTTAGCTGCGTACCTTTTGGCATTCAGGGATGGATCGCGGTGGTACTTTTGGCCGTAACCATGATACCGGTGGATCTGATCAGAAAATGCACGGTCAAAGTAAATTAGTATTTCATGCGGATTTGGACAATACGCTGATCTATTCCTGCCGGCATGAGATCGGACAGGATAAAGTCTGCGTGGAGCTGTACCAGGGAAGGGAAGTCTCTTTTATGACGTCCAGATCCATGATGCTGTTAAAGCAGGTGAAAGAAAAGACAGTCTTTGTCCCTACTACCACCCGCACGAAAGAGCAGTACGACCGAATCTGCATGGGCGCGGGAGTTTTGGACTACGCGCTTGTATGCAACGGAGGCGTGCTGCTTGTGGGTGGGAAAGAAGATGAAGACTGGTATCAGGAGTCTTTGCGCCTTGTATCGAAATGCCGGGAGGAACTTAGAACGGCAAAGCGGCTTTTGGAAATGGATGAGAACCGCACGCTGGATGTGCGGAACATAAAAGATTTATTTTTATTTACCAAGAGCGCGGATCCAATTGCTTCGGCTGCAAAGCTTCGGGCCATATTAGATCCTGGTCTTACAGACATATTTTTAAACGGAGTAAAAGTATATGTATTGCCGAAACATCTGGATAAAGGGACGGCTGTGCGCCGTTTTGCCGACCGGGTGCAGGCAGGGAAAATCATTGCGGCGGGAGACAGCACATTTGATCTCCCTATGCTGGAAGCGGCAGAGACGGCTCTGGCTCCGGAAACGCTGGCAAAAATGTGCCGGCCGGGCGGGCATGTGATCGGCGTCGGGAAGGATCAAGTCTTTTCCGACGCCGTATTGGAATATGTCTTATCTGTTTTGAAACAATGAATTTAGAATAGGGAGGAAACTACAGTATGGAAGACAAACGATTTTTTACGCCTTCCGGAAGCATTCATATGATTCCCATGGATGTGATTGCCGGATTTGAGGTAAGGCCGGGTATGTATGAGGTCAATGGGGCAACGGCGATCCCGGTGGGCGTCAATTTTACGGTACAGTCCTGGGGAGCCACATCCTGCGAACTGCTCTTGTTTCATCGGATGGAAGATGAGCCGTATGCGGTGCTGCCGTTTCCGGAACATTACCGGGTCGGAAAAGTGTATTCTATGATCGTGTTTGGCCTGAATATCAGAGATTTCGAATATGCATACCGTCTGGGAGGACCCTATGATGTGTCCAAAGGAATGCTGTTTGATAAAAATAAGATACTTCTGGATATTTACGCAAAAGCAGTGACGGGGCAGAGCCAGTGGGGCAGGCCGCAAAAAAAAGGATCTTTTTATAAGGCCAGAGTCGTAAAAGATGATTTCGACTGGGGAAAAGAAAGGAATCCTTTGATTCCCATGGAAGATCTGATAGTCTATGAGCTTCATGTAAGAGGTTTTACGAAGCATGGTTCTTCCGGCGTAACGCACCCAGGCACTTTCGCCGGGCTGATGGAGAAAATTCCCTATTTAAAAGAACTGGGTATTAACGCGGTGGAATTAATGCCGATCTTTGAATTTGACGAGATGAAAGACAGCCGCATGGTAGATGGTAAGCAGGTGGTAGATTACTGGGGATATAATGCGGTCAGTTTCTTTGCCCCGAATACCAGCTATGCGGCCAGCGCGGAGTATAACCGGGAAGGCACGGAACTTAAAAAGCTTATCAAAGCTTTAAATGAAAACGGGATTGAATGTTTCCTGGACGTGGTATTTAATCATACAGCGGAAGGCAACGAGGCGGGTCCTTGTTTTTCCTTCAAAGGTTTTGACAATAATATTTATTATATGCTGACGCCGGACGGTCATTATTATAATTTCAGCGGGTGCGGTAATACGTTGAATTGTAATCATCCCATTGTTCGTCAGATGATCCTGGAATGCCTGCGTTATTGGACGACTACTTATCATGTGGACGGTTTCCGTTTTGACCTGGCAAGTATACTTGGGCGTGATATGGACGGGAGTCCTATGAGTCAGCCGCCCCTTCTGGAAACACTGGCTTTTGATCCGATTCTGGGAAATGTAAAATTGATCGCCGAGGCATGGGACGCGGGCGGGCTGTATCAGGTGGGCAGCTTTCCCTCCTGGAACCGCTGGGCAGAGTGGAACGGAAAATACCGGGACGATATGCGTGATTACCTGAAAGGGGATTACGGGATGGGCCATGTGGCTGCCGCCAGGATTACCGGATCTTTAGACATATATGGCAAAGAACACCGGGGGTATAATGCGTCCGTGAACTTCTTAAACTGCCATGACGGTTTTACGCTGTGGGATATGTATTCCTATAATGAAAAACATAACGAGGCAAATGGCTGGCAGAATACCGACGGCGCCAACGACAACCGAAGCTGGAACTGCGGTGTGGAAGGCCAGACGGATAACGAGGAGGTTCTCACGCTGCGCCGCAGGCTTGCCAAGAACGCATTTACAGTTTTGATGATGAGCCGCGGGATTCCCATGTTCCTTGCCGGGGATGAATTTTTAAATACCCAGTTTGGTAACAACAACGCTTATTGCCAGGACAATGAGATCTCCTGGCTTGACTGGTCCATGCTCCATGAAAACCAGGAGCACTTTGCGTATGTGAAAAATGTCATCCGCATCCGGAAAGAACATGATGTCATCCGCCGGTTCTCCGGAAACTGTTCTATGGGTTTTCCGGAAATACAGATTAAGGAGCCGGACAATACATGTAAAATACTCCGCGTCATCTATGCCGGAAGAAGCCGCGACAATGTCCACGACGATCTGGTATGTCTGGCTGTCAATGTGTACTGGGAACCCCAGACTTTCAGTCTTCCGGGACTTTTACAGGGGATGGCGTGGCGTGTGGAGGCGGATTCTTCAGGAGATTATCTGACCTGCGGCGTGCCGGATCCGTCTGCTCCGAAAAGAGTGGACAACAGGGAGATTTATATGGCGCCGAGGTCGGCGCTGATTCTGGTGGCGGGGTATTGCTAGAGGAACATAGAATGCATCGGTTATGATGAGGAATAAACATATAAGGGGTGAAAGAATGGCCATAGAAAATTTAATTGAAAATGTAGATAATCAGATCATTAAAATAAGAACAAAGAGTCTGGATGTATCATTTAATGAATTGTATGACATGTATCAAAGTAAGGAGCTGACGATTTCGCCTGATTATCAAAGGCTTTTTAGATGGGGGGAAGAAAAACAGTCACGTTTTGTGGAGTCGTTAATTTTAGAGATGCCCGTTCCGCCGATTTTTGTTATAGAAACAGACGATGGAGTCTATGAGCTGATCGACGGGCTGCAAAGAATATCCAGTTATTTACATTTCAGGGGAGAGCGTTTAGGTGAAACCGAAGATGATTTTCTGGTATTGCAGGGATGTGATATAGTCGATGATTTAAATGGACTGACATTCGATAAACTGCCAAAGGCTTTACAGATAAAGATAAAAAGAAGTTTTGTCCGTATGGAAGTCATTAAGAAGGAGAGCGAGACGTCTTTAAAATATCATATGTTCAAGCGATTGAATACAGGCGGCGAACTTTTGTCTGCGCAGGAAATACGGAATTGTACAATCAGATTATTGGGTTCAGACGGAATTGATTTCTTAGAAGAATGCAGTAAAAATAAAGATTTTCAATCTGTTATCAGTAGAGTTGCGGCGGACAAAAGAAAAACGAGATATGACCAGGAACTTATTTTGAGATTTTTTGCTATTAAAAACGATATGGATAATTATAAGTATCCCGTAACAGAATATCTGACAAGATATCTTGAAAAAATTACAAAAAAAGAAATTTCATTTGATTATGAAAAAGAAAAAATTATTTTTGAAAAAACATTCAAGTTTATAAATGAACTTTGGGGAGCAGATGCATTTTCGGGAAAAACAGCTAATGGAACTATGAGAAACGAGTTTGTTCTTTACTATTTTGATGGTATTGCGGTTTCGATTGCATCTTTCATAGAGCAAATAGTATCGTATGATTGCGCTGAAATGATTGTAGAAGCGATCAATAAGATTAAGTATGGAACGGAACTTCAATCATATAAGACGGGAAGCGTCAGTGGAGTAAAAACACGGATTAAGCTATTTACGGAAGGGGTGGAACAGATTCTTGACGGCAGATGAATTAAGGGCAGCGCTTGAGGCGGAATTAGCCTGGAGACAAGAGGAACTTGCCTTTTTCAAGAATCAGCTGAACGAAATCGCAGAAGAAGATAAAAATAAATATAGGAAGAGTCTGGTATTGATACTATATTCCCATATGGAGGGATATATAAAAATCTGTTTGCAGACCTATATACAGTATATAAACTCAAAAGGGTTAAATCGTAAGGATGTAAATACAGGTTTAATGGTAGCAAGTATGCATAAAGAATTTACTGCTTATGAAAATCTGGACAGAAAATGTGAAGTTTTCCGCAAAGAATTGCCGGATGATGCCCGTCTGCATCGTCTATATCGTCGTGTTGACTTTATGGAAAAGGTTGAAGACTTTAAAGAACAGGAATTAAATATTGATGATCAGGTAATAGATACGGAATCTAATCTATGGTACATAGTATTGCAGAAAAATCTGTATAAAATAGGGCTGCCCATAAATTTATTTGATGATTTTCAAAAAGATATTGACGCGTTGGTGCATAGAAGAAATTCAATAGCTCACGGAAATTTCCGTTCAGGAGTGACAGCACAGGAATTTTCTAATTGGGAAGTTAAAGTTTCTGATATTTTGTCAGGAGTGACAAGATTGCTTTATGATTATGCCAATAACGAAAAGTATTTGGTTTGAGCAGTTATGGAATAGAAAAATTTGCGGAAAGAGAAAAAGCGGAATGCTATGGATGTGGATCGTCCGACTGTCCTCGGGCCACGGGTGATCGACAGTCCGGTATTGGGAGGAATCTCGCCCAGGGAGTTGTCAGGAGGCGTTAAGACTCTCATGGATATCTATAAAGTGCCGGAGAAGATTTTTAATGCATCTGCCTGCAGGGACAACTGTGCCCGGTGGATTTTAAAAATCGGAGAGATGCAGGATGTGACAATCAATCTGCGGCATCTGATGGATTTTGGGGAAGGGGAATTTCTCATAAAGATCCTGAATACCGGCCAGATCGTCCATAATATGCGGGAACTGCTGCCGATTGCGGGAATGATCGTCGGATAGGGAGGATAACAGGTGAAAAGGGAGCTATGATGTCATGGTCGCCAATGCAATGGTGCGCTATGACTTTACGATCCGAAGGAATATTACGATCATCAAAGGAAACAGTGCGACTGGGAAGACCACGCTTGTGGAGATGATTAGAGAGTTTTATGAGTCAGGGGAAAGCAGTGGCGTGAAGCTGAAGTGCCGGAAGAACTGCCGCGTCCTTTCAGGCAGAGACTGGAAACTGATCTTGTCTGTAACAAAGGAACATATTATTTTTATTGATGAGGATAATACATTTCTGCCAACACGGGAATTTGCGGAAGCAGTCCGCGGATCGGACAATTACTATGTCATCGTAACAAGAGAGAGCCTGCCAAATCTCCCTTACAGTGTGGAAGAGATCTATGGAATCCGCGAATCCGGAAAATATGCGTCGTTGAAACAGACATACCACGAATTTTTCCATATTTACGGAAGAGAGGATGCTGCAAGGCCGGTAAAGGTAAGACAGATTCATGAAACTGCTCCACCAGAAAAAAGGAATAGTCTTATATCTCCCGGAATCATTTGAATGGCTTATTTTGAAATCAGGCGTCGTACAGGATCGAGAACTAAAAAGGCTTTTGGACAGTCCGGAGAATTTTATAGAGAGCAGCCAGTATTTCAGCTGGGAGCGGTTTTTTATGAATATGCTGGTGTCTGTAACAAAAGACACATACTTGCAGTATTCAAAACGAAAACTGAATGAAGTATATCTGCATAAGGATATCTCAGCGAAGATTATGGGACAGATGGAAGGAATCCTGTTTTTATAAACCTGGGGTTGCCGGGAATGTTGTAGAAAAAACGCAAAGTTTGTTTTTAAAGAATGGGAGGTTCATTTATATGGCTGGAAGAAATACTGCAGATATTGGATTTGAAAAACAAATATGGGATGCAGCCTGTGTCCTTTGGGGACATATTCCGGCAGCAGATTACAGAAAAGTTATCGTTGGGCTTATCTTTTTACGTTATATTTCCAGCGCATTTGAGAGGCGGTATCAGGAACTGGTAGAGGAAGGGGATGGTTTTGAGGATGACCCAGACGCGTATGAAGAGGAAAATATTTTCTTTGTTCCGGAAAATGCCCAGTGGAGCAGGATAGCGTCCGCCGCGCACACGCCGGAAATAGGGACAGTGATTGATGACGCCATGCGGTCGCTTGAAGCAGACAACAGAAAGCTTAAAAATGTGCTTCCTAAAAATTATGCCAGCCCGGATCTGGATAAAAGAGTTCTTGGCGATGTGGTGGATCTGTTTACTAATATGGATATGGGGAACACGGAAGAGAGCAAAGATCTTCTGGGAAGAACTTATGAGTACTGTATCGCACAGTTTGCGGCTTATGAAGGTGTTAAGGGCGGTGAATTTTATACGCCGGCCAGCGTTGTTAAGACAATAGTTGCTGTACTTAAGCCGTTTTCCAATTGCCGTGTATACGATCCCTGCTGTGGTTCCGGGGGCATGTTTGTACAAAGTGCAAAGTTTATCCAGGCGCACACAGGGAAGCGGAGCACAATAGCCGTCTATGGACAGGAATCGAATGCGGATACCTGGAAGATGGCAAAAATGAACATGGCGATCCGTGGTATTGACGCTGATTTTGGGCCATATCAGGCGGATACATTTTTTAACGATCTGCACCCTACATTAAAAGCTGACTTTATTATGGCCAATCCTCCCTTTAATCTTTCCAACTGGGGACAGGAAAAGCTGAAAGAGGACAAGCGCTGGAAATACGGTATTCCGCCTGCCGGAAATGCGAACTATGCATGGATTCAGCATATGATTCATCATCTTTCTCCCAATGGGAAAATAGGTCTTGTTCTTGCAAACGGCGCGCTTTCAACACAGACTGGCGGGGAAGGTGAGATCCGAAAGAGAATCATAGAGGATGATCTGGTGGAAGGGATCATTGCTATGCCTACGCAGCTTTTCTACAGTGTGACGATTCCGGTGACGCTCTGGTTTATCACAAAGAACAAGAAACAGAAGGGTAAGACGCTCTTTATTGACGCCCGCAAAATGGGATTTATGGTTGACCGGAAGCATCGTGATTTTGACGACGAAAAAGACATTCAGAAGATTGCCGATACTTTCGCTGCTTTTCAGAATGGAACATTGGAAGATGTGAAGGGTTTTTTCGCCGTTGCAACGCTCCAGGATATTGCAAAGCAGGATTATATCCTTACGCCGGGACGCTATGTTGGAATTGAGGAACAGGAAGATGATGGAGAGCCTTTTGAGGAAAAGATGAAAAGGCTTACGTCCGAACTGTCAGAAATGTTCAACAGATCACATGAGCTCGAGGAAGAGATACGCAGGAAATTGGGGGCGATTGGGTATGAA
>CAJUMT010000152.1 GCA_910587495.1 uncultured Lachnospiraceae bacterium
TGACCAGAGGCAGAATATTGATATTGAACACTACCTTTTTGACCAGATAATTGTACTCTAAAAGCGCATTGGTTCCATTGCTTAAACTTTCTGAAAAGTAAAACCATGGAACGATTCCGCTGACCAGCCATAAGACAAACGGTACATGGATGCCCTGTTTTAATTCTGCCGTCGCATTGTTAAGCCCGATCTGAAAGACAAACCAATACACCAACACAATAACCACCGGTTGGACCATCGCCCAGACCACACCGAAATAAGAACCCGCATATCTGGTCTTAAAGTCATTTTTGGAAAGTTTCCAGATCAGCTTTCTGTTCTTCCAGAAATCCAGAAACATATGATCCGCCATATGGATCCTCCTTACCGTTTCAGTTCGCCGATACCGCCCCACTTTTGATCTTTTTCGGAAATCGTAAGTTCCATGCCCTGCGGTATAGGCCAGTCTACCCCGATCTTGGGATCGCTCCACAAAATTCCACCTTCGTCATTAGGATGATAAAAATCCGTACATTTATAGACGAACTCCGCAAAGTCCGACAGCACCAGAAAGCCATGGGCAAAATTTTTCGGAATGAAAAACTGCTTTTTATTTTCCGCAGACAAAAGCACGCCATGCCATTGACCATAAGTCGCAGAACCCGGCCTTAAATCCACGGCCACGTCAAACACTTCTCCCGATACTACCCGCACCAGCTTATCCTGGGGATACTGGATCTGAAAATGCAGCCCTCTTAAAACGCCTCTTTTGGACGCGGACTGGTTGTCCTGCACAAACTCCATATCAATCCCTGCCGCGGCATAATCCTTATAGTTATATGTTTCCATAAAATACCCGCGCTCATCCCCGAATACCGCAGGAGTAATCACTTTTAACCCTTCAATCTCACAAGTTTTTACCGTAATCTTTCCCATTTCGTATTTTCTCTCCATTATAGTTCCGTATTAAGTTCCGTTTTATAACCCGTTTGCCACATCTACCAAGTACTGTCCATACGCAGTTTTCATCAGAGGCTCCGCCAGTTTTAGGAGCTGCTCCTTACTGATAAATTTCCTTCGGAAAGCGATTTCCTCAATACAGGAAATATAAAGCCCCTGCCTCTTCTGGAACGCCGCAACAAAATCTGCAGCATCCAAAAGCGCGTCGTGATTTCCCGTATCCAGCCATGCAAAACCACGCCCCAGCGTCTCCACCCGCAGCGTGCCTCTTCTTAAATATTCATTGTTGATGCTGGTAATCTCAATCTCCCCTCTGGCCGAGGGTTTTACATTTTTTGCGATCTTTACCACATCATTATCATAAAAATACAATCCCGGCACCGCATAATTGGACTTTGGATGTTCCGGCTTCTCCTCAATGGACACTGCCATACCGTTCTCGTCAAATTCTACCACACCATACTCTCTTGGGTCCCTTACATAATAACCGAAAATAGTAGCGCCGCTTTCATGGGATGCAACCCGTTTTAATACTTTGGAAAAGCTCTGACCGTAAAAAATATTGTCCCCTAATATAAGCGCCACACTGTCTTTTCCGATAAACTCTTCCCCGATCAAAAAAGCGTCCGCAAGGCCTCTGGGCTGTTCCTGCACCGCGTAAGCAAATTTCATTCCCAACTGTTCTCCGTCTCCTAACAGCTCTTCAAACATGGGAAGATCCCTGGGGGTAGAAATAATAAGCACCTCCCGAATACCCGCCAGCATCAGAATAGACAAAGGATAATAGATCATCGGTTTGTCATAGACCGGCATAATCTGCTTTGATACTGCTTTGGTCAAAGGATACAGCCTCGTGCCGGACCCTCCCGCCAATATAATTCCTTTCATAATCTTTAACCTCCATTTAAGTTCCGCAACTCCTCTCCCAATGCCCCTTTACTGAGAGGATTTCCGGTCGCAAAAAGACGCGTCCGTAAATCCTCTCGGGCATTGTCCGTTCCGTTGCTGTTTTAAGTTCCGCAACTTTGCTCCACATCCACTGCCCTAAGCAGCAGATCGCAGTCTGTCAAAAAGTTTCGGGCGAACAGAAAATACCTCTGCCCATCTATCTCTTTTACTTCATAAAGACGTACTGACCGATTATCCGGCATAGCCGACGGCATATATGTGCTGACAGGCTCGAAGTCCGGCGTGTAGTCCGAATAATAGACCGACGCCCCCTGATAGCTTTCTCCTACACAGTCGTAATCACTGCTCACATAAAGCCGCCATCCTTCTTCTACAGGTTCACATACCGCCATCTCATTGTCCGCCAGGGCAGGGAGCAACTCTTTTGGTGCTTCCCATGTCTTGCCGTCGTCCGAAGACGTCATAACACAGATGGCTGACGGCCCTTTATCATACTCTTCCATCTCAAAAAAGTAATGCAAAACGCCCCCGACATACTTAAGATCTCCGTCTTCTAAGTTCTTTTTTCTATTCAGGATATCTGTCACATATTCCCAATTCCTAAGATCTTCTGAGCGGAACAATTTCACCGTATAGGTTCCGTTATCTCCATCCGGACTAGGATTATTGATCGTGCCGTCAATTCTGGTATGAGTCAGATACCAGGTATCATCCGCTTTGATCAGGATCGGGTCGATGGCCAGCGCATCCGTCTTAAGCACCATCTGATCACCCAAAAATTCATAATCCTCTGAAAGCCGCAGAATATGCGTTTCATTTTTATGATTACTGTAAGCAACTCTATAGGTGCTTCGGTCTGCTTCCTCTCCTTCCTGTACATAGAGCCAGGAAGCCGAAAGCCCGTCATACTGCACAGTTACGTTTCCTTTCAGATCCAGGATACGGATGCCTTCATCTACGCTGGTAATAATATGGTCCCCGATAAATTTAGCGTCCGCATTATGATATTTTAATAATGTAAATCCATAATCCTTTACATCCGTCTTACCCAGGATAAAAGCCAGCGCCCCAATCAGGACGCCCAGCGCCCCGATCACAAGTTTTTTCATCATTGTTTCCTCATTAGCTGCCGCCAGATAATGGTAGGATTATAACATTATTACACAATTATTACAAGTACCATGGATTTTTAAAGGGGAACATGATATATTAAAAGAAATTGACAGATGTACAAATCATTATTTGGAGACCGCAGATTATGAAAAATATCTATTCTACTTTTATAACCCTTATTCATAAATATTATGCTTTTCTTTTCCTCCTCCTGGCCGCTGCAACCGGCTTCTTATGCTTTCGCTGCCTGGGCGGCGCATCCATCGACTCCTGGGACGAGGCGCGGCATGGGATCTCCGCTTATGAAATGATAAAAAATCATAATTACCTGATCAACACTTTTGAGGGAAGCCCTGACTACTGGAACGTCAAGCCCCCGCTTTCTTTCTGGACTATAATCGCCGGTTTTAAACTGTTTGGCTATACCGCGGTGGGACTCCGTTTTTTCTCCGCCCTGTCTTATTTTGCGACGGTTGTCATAACCGGACTTTTCACCAGGCGTTACGGAAAACTTGCATCCCTTTTTACCATGGCGTTTCTTATGGCAAATTATTTCCCTTTTAAAGCGCATCTGGTGCGCGCAGGGGACGCAGACAGCCTGTACCTTCTTTTATTTACACTGGCTATGCTGGCTATGCTAAGAATCCGGGAAGACGCGCGTTGGCTCTTTGCCTGCGGACTGTGTTTTTCCCTGGCCTTTCTGACCAAAAGCTTTCATGCAGGCGCGATTGCTGCCGTAGGAGGACTGTTTCTTCTATTAACCGGAGAAATAAAAAGACTGCGCCCCCGCGTCTGGGCTGGTTTCCTTTTGTCGGCTGTCCTTCCTGTTCTTATATGGGGATTTTTGCGCTTCCAATATGACGGCACGCTCTTTTTTCGAAATATGTACGAAGCAGATATTGCCGGACGTACCGCTCTTGGCGGAACTGAAGGGCATGGAGCGCCTTTTATGTTTTATATAGTTTCCATTTTGTGGAACTTTGACTATATTTACGGATTTTTAAGCCTGATCCTTCTGCTTGGAATCTGTTATCTTTTGATCCGTCCGCTGCGGGCAATAGATACGCCGCTCCCTCAAAATGACCAGATCGGCATTCTTTTATGGCTTTTTATTCCTCTTTTGTTATTTTCCTGCATATCCACCAAACTGATGTGGTATGTATACCCATGCCTTGTACCCCTTTGCCTGCTGGCTGCGGTCTTTTTGGCGCGCTTTTTGGAAAACCCGGAAATACCGGCCTGGATTCTGCTTTTATGCCTTCTATCTACCGGTACGGGAACACTTTTCTTTTTATGGGAAAACTATGCGGACAATGTGCGGGGCGTCCGCACAAATGATTTACAGACATTTGTGATGGAACAATTTGACCGGGACGGCGCATTGGCAGGTTCCGTTGTCTATCTGGACGCGTATGACCCATTCCTCTATGCCAATACCGACAAATGGGAACAGAACATGCGCCTGCTGGCCATGATGGAAGGCGACCTTAATTGCCGGGACGGCGGGGCAGAAGCTTATCTGGCGGACGAAAATCCCTGCCTTTTGATCCTGTCCATTCCGTTTTTGCAGGATCACCCGGAATTAGAAGAACATGAAATACTGGCGGATAACGGGCAATATTTGTTATTGCGACAGCCCCATGAACTTGCCGGAAACAGGATATATGCAGTAGAATAAGTGCAGAAAATATGTGAGAAAAAAAGAAAGGAGTTTCGTATTGATTAAAATCAGAAACGAAAAAGAAGAAGATTACAGGATTGTGGAGGATATGACAAGAAAAGCTTTTTATAACCTGTATATTCCGGGATGCACCGAGCACTACCTGGTGCATCATATGCGCGGGCACGAAGATTTTATACCGGAGCTGGATTTTGTCCTGGAGCGGGACGGCCAGGTGATTGGAAATATCATGTATACCAAAGCCAGACTGGTGGACGAAGCAGGCATGGAAAAGGAGATTCTCACCTTCGGGCCTGTCTGCATCCTGCCGGAATATCAAAGAATGGGTTATGGAAAGAAACTGATGGAACACTCCTTTGCGCAGGCCGTACGGTTGGGATATGACGTGATCGTTATCTTCGGAAGCCCTGCCAATTATGTAGGGCGCGGCTTTCAAAGCTGCAGAAAATATCAGATCTGCACCAAAGACGGACGGTATCCGGCGGCCATGATGGTGAAAGAGCTTTGCCCCCATGCGCTGGATGGCAGGAAATGGGTGTATCATGGCAGCCCTGTGATGGAATTTTCGGAAGAAGAGGCACAGCGTTATGATGACACGCTGGAACCGATGAAAAAGGAACATCGGCCTAGCCAGGAAGAATTTTACATTATGAGCCATTCTTTCCTTGACTTCCTTCCCGATTCGCCCTATACTGCTATGTAGGAACTATTGATTTGACCAAAAGAAAGGAGGACAATTTATGACTTACGCAAACTACTTTTCAAACGCAACTGTATATCACATTTCACGCGGAGGCCTGATTGTCCACCCGATGGTCGGATAATCGATAATCAAAAAACGCCTTGTCTTTTTTGGTGTGCCTCTGCGTCTATGCAGGGGTATTTTTACGCCCTAAAACGGGTTTTATACCCCTTTATATCTACACCATGAAAGAAATAAACGGCACTTACACATCTGCGAAAATCTTCATTGACTCCATAGATACTTATGCAGCGGCGCAGGTTCAATTGATCTGCGACCATAGTGCATCCGCAGGAAGCCGCATCCGCGTTATGCCGGATGTACATCCCGGGAAAGTCGGACCGATCGGCCTTACCATGACGTTTAAAGAACAGCTTCTTCCTGCGCTTCTTGGCATTGACATCGGGTGCGGCATGACCTGCGCAGTGCTTAATAAAAAGAAAATTGAATATCAGCGACTGGATACCGTGATCCGCGAGCAGGTTCCCTGCGGCATGAACATCCGACACGCGCCTCTTATGCGGGGAACGGATTTTCCCTATGAAAAACTCTGCTGCGCGGAGCACATTAATCTGGAAAAGGCCATGTGCAGCGTCGGAACTCTGGGCGGAGGAAATCATTTTATCGAGATCGACAAAGATACGGACGGCATCCTTTACCTGACCATCCACTCGGGAAGCCGAAGGCTTGGAAAAGAAGTGACGGAATACTACCTTCACCTGGGACAAAAGGAATTAAAATCCAGGAAAATACCCGCGCCTTGGCCATTGATCTGGCTGGAGGGACAGCTTCTATCTGATTTTTTACATGATGTCTTCATCGTGCAGGAATTTGCCCTGGAAAACCGACTGGCGATTCTGGAAACACTTTGCAAATATATGAAATGGAAACCTTCAGATATTTTTTCCTGCCCCCACAACTATATTGAACAGGAAGAAAACCATTATCTTCTGCGCAAAGGCGCTGTTTCCGCAAAAAAAGGGGAACGAATCCTGATTCCCGCCAATATGCGGGACGGCATCCTGCTGTGCGAAGGCAAAGGAAATCCGGACTGGAACTGCTCCGCGCCCCACGGCTCCGGGCGAATCCTAAAGCGGGAAGACGTATCCAAACGCTATACACTCTCCCAGTTCAAATCCGAGATGAAAGGGATTCACTGCGCCTGCATCGGAAAAGAGACGCTGGACGAAGCGCCCTTTGCTTATCGGGACATAGAAACCATCGCCGCCCGAATCGAAGATACTGCCGCTGTACAGAAAACGCTGACGCCCGTATACAACTACAAAGCCGGAAGCAACGCCTAATAAACGGAAAGGAACTTTAATCAGAAAGGTGGATTATAATATTATGGCTCATTACAGAGAAACTCCCTGCAAATATTATCTGGCGCTGGGTCAGTGTATGAAAGGCAGAGACGCCTGCCACAAAACTTACTGCCAGCACTGCGGAAAATATGTCCCCCGTGCCAAAGTGCGGCGCATTAACAAAAAGAAACTGTATAACCAAAAAGAAAGGGGGCGCATTATATAAATTCTCTTATGTAATATCCACGACCGCATAATCACCCATCTCGATTTTCTCTCCGATTTGGAATTGCAACGGCTTTTGGAACACCGGTCCGTCCACTGCAAGCGTATGATATTCGCCATTCTCCCCGCAGATGTCAACGCCTGCAGACTTCATGGCCAGGATAGATGCTTCATCAATCAATGTTCCTAAGAGATCCATGGGCAAAACCGTCCGGTTGACACTTTTAATCAAGCACTTATAGCCAAGCCTAACCAGCTCATGCACAATTTCCTCCCGCCCCCTCTGCCACAGCGGAAAACAGGGGAGCAGCCCGACGGCTTTACAACGGTCTTCCTCCCACTTTCGGTTCTGTTCAATATCAATATCGCCGAAGCAGACCGCCTCAGCCCCCATGTTTTTCGCTTTCTCCAAACCAGCCTCAAAAGCCTGCTGGTACGTCTCACCTTCTGCCGGGCAGGCGATCATCGGCAGCGCGAAAGCTTCCGAATAGCGTTCCAGCATTGTATAGTCCGCGCCGTGGAAATAGGAACGGCCCGCGGCTTCATTGACCATAACAACCAGGCATACAGGCTCATGCCCCTGATCCAGCATTTTATGAAAGGCCAGGGTACTGTCCTTTCCGCAGCTGTACGACATAGCAAATTTCATAGCATACCTCCTCGTATAATATATATAAATTTACCATACTTTCCGGCAGCTGGTCATACAGTTATGATAAAAATCCCTGTCGGATTATGGCAAAATCCACTCTTGGACAGAAGATTGAAAATATCACTTTTTCATGATACACTGTAAAACACAATTATTAGAGCAAGGAAGACGATAAGGAGAGAAAAAATGTCTGATACAAAAAAAGAACAAGAGCGTGACGGACTACACCGGGCAATATGGGCGATTGCAGATGAACTGCGTGGAAGCGTAGACGGTTGGGATTTTAAATCTTATGTGTTGGGCATGATGTTCTACCGTTATATTTCTGAAAACCTGACCAATTATATCAATGAGGGCGAAATCGAAGCCGGGAATGAAGGCTTTGATTATGCCTTGCTGTCTGATGAAGATGCAGAACAGGCCCGTGAAGATTTGGTCAAAACAAAAGGCTTTTTCATCCTTCCTTCTGAACTTTTTTGTAATGTCAGGAAAAGAGCAGCGGGCGATGAAAACCTGAACATGACTTTGGAGGCTGTTTTTAATCATATTGAGGAATCCGCCAAAGGCAGTGAAAGCGAAGATAATTTCGCCGGGTTGTTTGATGACATTGATGTAAACAGCAATAAACTGGGAGCTACCGTTGCCAAGCGCAATGCAAACCTTGTAAAGCTGATCGAAGGCGTTGCGGCCATGGGACTTCGCAATTACAAGGAAAACTCCATTGATGCCTTTGGCGATGCTTACGAATATTTGATGAGTATGTACGCATCCAATGCAGGGAAAAGCGGCGGCGAATTCTTTACACCG
>CAJUMT010000153.1 GCA_910587495.1 uncultured Lachnospiraceae bacterium
GAACGGATCCGTGGGTGAGATGCATGCGAAAAAAATATCCAGGATCTATGATATGGCTATGAAGATGGGCGCACCGATCGTCGGTCTGATTGACTGTGCCGGCTTGCGGCTTCAGGAGGCTTCCGACGCTTTGAACGCGTTCGGGGAACTGTATTTTAAACAGGCTCTTGCTTCCGGTGTTGTTCCGCAGATTACGGCGATTTTTGGCAGCTGCGGCGGCGGTATGGCGGTTGCGTCGGCAATGTCTGATTTCACTTTTATGGAAAGCGAAAAGGCGAGACTGTTTGTTAATTCTCCCAATGCGCTGGAAGGTAACGAAATATCCAGATGTGATACGGCAACTGCAGCGTTTCAGAGTGAAGAAGCAGGAATCGTGGATGTGACTGCCAGCGAACCAGAACTGATCAGTAAGCTTCGGGAACTCATCTCTCTCCTGCCGTCTAATAATGAAGACGACCTGTCTTATATGGACTGCGAAGACGATTTAAACAGGGTATGTGACGGACTGGAAGTATCCGCAGGCGACCCGGCCATCGCTTTGTCCATGCTGTCGGATTCCGGTCTTTTCTTTGAGGTTAAAAAAGACTATGCCAAAGATATGGTGACTGGTTTTATCAGGCTGAACGGCAATACGGTGGGTGCGGTAGCCAACCGTACGGTTCTTTATGATGAAGAAGGTAATAAAGCGGAGGAATTTAAGGCAGAATTGTCTGCAAGGGGCTGCGACAAAGCGGCAAGGTTCGTTAAATTCTGTGACGCGTTTAATATACCGGTACTTACCCTTACGAACGCTTCCGGCTTTAAAGCGTCAAAATGTACAGAAAAGAAGATCGCGAAAGCGGCTGCAGCCCTTACTTACGCATTTGCCAACGCTTCTGTGCCTAAAGTCAATGTGGTGACCGGCAAAGCCTATGGCAGCGCTTACGCCATTATGAACAGTAAAGGGCTTGGCGCGGATTTTGTCTACGCATGGCCAAAGGCCGAGATCGGCATGATGGATGCGACCCTGGCGGCAAAGATCATGTATGCGGGCGCAGATGCGAAAGAATTAAAAGAAAAAGCGTCCGAATATGCCAATCTTCAGAACAATATAGCTTCTGCTGCCAAGAGAGGCTATGTAGATACTGTGATCGACCCGCAGGATACAAGAAAATATGTGATTGGCGCGTTTGAAATGTTATATACCAAGAGAGAAGGCCGTCCGGATAAAAAGCATGGTACAGTATAAAGCGAGGTGGAGACTATGAGACAGAATTTAAAAAAGATCCTTGCAGCGCTGCTTCTTGCTGTGTGCGTGTTGGGGCTTACCGCTTGCGGGAACACTGCCGCCGTCTCCCAGGCAGGGGAAGGTGCCTATGATGAACAGACCCTCCAGGCGGCTGCGAATGTCCTGATCAACAGCTGGGCGGGCATGCAGGATGATGAACTCGCCTATTATGCGGGACTTGATACGAAAGACGCAGAGAGTGTGATCGCTTATTTTGGTCTTCCGTTCACGCCGGAAGCTTTCGTTACGGCCTTTGAAGGATACAGAAGTTCTGTAGAAGAACTAGGAGCGTATGTGTCCACAGACGGTTATGAGACTCCCCAGGTAGACGGAGACGAGATCACATTGGTGACAAACGTGACATATGCAAATCGAAAAGCAGATCTTACGCTTATTTTTGACGAAGACGGACTGGTGCAGTCTGTTACGCTGGACCCAGAATATACCATAATCGAGATTCTGCAAAAAGCGCTGATGAATACGATCCTTGGTATGGGTACTGTATTTGTGATGCTGATCTTTATCAGTCTGGTTATTTACTGCTTTAATTTTATTCCCAATATCCAGGCAGCATTAAACAAGAGAGCCGCATCTAAAAAGAAAGAAGAGCCAGAAGAAGAAGCACCCGCGCCGACGGCTCCCAAACGGCCGCTTAAAAAGATCAAACCGGCGTCTGACCCTATCGGGCTTATGGATGACAAAGAACTGGTGGCAGCCATCACAGCGGCGATCTGTGCTTATGAAGGCACATCTTCAAGTGGTTTTGTCGTACGCTCTATCAGAAGAGCAGATACTTCAAAATGGAAAAAATATAATTAAATCAGCGGAAGCCCGTACGATGCCCAGATCAGCGAGTGGGAGCCGTAAGGCGGACAGGAGATGATCTAGTGCCGGGCATCGGAAGGGATGGAGCGGAACTATAATAAGGAGAATAAGATGAAAAATTATACTATTACCGTAAATGGAACCGTATATGATGTAACCGTAGAAGAGGGAGGCGCAGGAAGCGCTCCTGCAGCGTCCGCGCCGAAGGCGGCTCCGAAAGCAGCGCCTGCGCCTGCAGCGGCAGCAGCGCCGGCTCCTGCGGCAGGAAATGCGGGTTCGGTGGAAGTGACTGCATCCGTACCCGGAAAAGTATTCAAGAT
Organism: uncultured Lachnospiraceae bacterium; assembly: GCA_910587495.1. Classification (GTDB taxonomy): domain Bacteria; phylum Bacillota; class Clostridia; order Lachnospirales; family Lachnospiraceae; genus Hominiventricola. The sequence goes on from CAJUMT010000153.1 coordinate 2,413, forward strand.
TGAGGCGAGCGTAGGCCAGGCAGTTTCAGCCGGAGATCCGATTGTTATTCTGGAGGCCATGAAAATGGAGATTCCGGTAGTGGCTCCTCAGGATGGCACGGTCGCGAGCATCAATGTATCTGTTGGCGGCGCAGTTGAATCCGGTGATGTATTAGCTACGATGGACTAACAGGACCTTAAGGCTGATACATGAATAAACATTGGAGGTTACAACATGAGTTATATTGCTGATACATTAAGCAACCTCGTGCACCAGACAGCATTTTTCAATCTGACCTGGGGCAATTATATTATGATTGCCGTGGCATGTGTGTTTCTTTATCTGGCTATTGCAAAAGAATACGAACCGCTTCTTCTGGTTCCTATTTCTTTCGGTATGCTTTTGGTAAATATCTATCCGGATATTATGCTTAGTATAGAAAATTCTTCCAACGGTGTAGGAGGACTTCTGCATTATTTTTATTTGCTGGACGAGTGGGCGATCCTTCCGTCACTGATCTTTATGGGCGTAGGCGCCATGACAGACTTTGGTCCTCTGATCGCGAACCCGAAGAGTTTTCTTTTGGGCGCATCGGCGCAGTTTGGTATTTTTGCCGCTTATTTAGGCGCTATGGCGCTGGGATTCAGCGATAAGGCGGCCGCGGCAATTTCCATTATTGGAGGCGCAGACGGACCGACTTCTATCTTCCTGGCAGGTAAGCTGCAGCAGACGGCGATCATGGGTCCTATTGCGGTGGCGGCATATTCTTATATGTCCCTGGTGCCGATCATCCAACCGCCGATCATGAAACTTTTGACTACGGAAAAAGAGAGAAAGATCAAGATGGAACAGCTTCGTCCTGTATCAAAACTGGAGAAAATTCTGTTCCCGATCATTGTTACGATCATCGTATCATTAATTCTTCCTACCACAGCGCCCCTGGTCGGTATGTTGATGCTGGGTAATCTGTTCCGTGAAAGCGGCGTGGTGCGCCAACTGACAGAAACGGCATCCAACGCGCTGATGTATATCGTTGTTATCCTTCTGGGTACTTCCGTAGGCGCGACCACCAGTGCAGAAGCATTCCTGAACTGGGATACAATCAAGATCGTAATTCTTGGTTTGATCGCTTTTGCTTTTGGTACTGCCGCAGGCGTTCTGTTTGGTAAATTGATGTGCAAGGTCACAGGAGGAAAAGTAAATCCGCTTATCGGATCAGCAGGCGTGTCTGCCGTGCCGATGGCAGCCCGCGTATCTCAGAAAGTTGGCGCTGAGGCAGATCCGACCAATTTCCTTCTGATGCATGCTATGGGTCCGAATGTGGCAGGCGTAATCGGTACTGCAGTGGCAGCCGGTACATTTATGGCTATATTCGGCGTAATGTGATTATAACAGACAGGAGGTATAATGATGAATAAAAAGCCAATTAAAATAACAGAAACCATTCTTCGTGACGCGCATCAGTCTTTGATCGCTACCCGTATGTCCACAGAGCAGATGCTTCCCATCGTGGAGAAGTTAGACCAGGTGGGATATCATTCTTTAGAGTGTTGGGGAGGTGCTACTTTTGACGCTTCTTTACGTTTTCTGAAAGAAGATCCTTGGGAAAGACTTCGTAAGATCAGGGAGAAAGCAAAAAACACAAAGCTTCAAATGCTCTTCCGCGGACAGAATATCTTAGGATATCGTCCCTATGGAGATGATGTAGTAGAATATTTTGTTCAGAAATCTATCGCTAACGGTATCGATATCATCCGTATTTTTGACTGTTTAAACGACCTGCGCAATCTTCAGACCGCAGTTAAGGCATCCAACAAGGAAGGCGGCCATGCGCAGATTGCTCTTTCCTACACCTTGGGCGACGCATATACGCTGGAGTACTGGACAGATATGGCAAGGCAGGTTGAAGAGATGGGAGCAGATTCCATCTGTATTAAAGATATGGCAGGGCTTCTGCTTCCGTATGCGGCTACGGAGCTGATTACGGCCCTGAAAGAGAAAGTAAAGATCCCGATTCAGCTTCATACACACTATACGTCCGGTGTGGCTTCCATGACTTATATGAAAGCCATAGAAGCAGGCGTAGATGTGATTGACTGCGCTATGTCGCCGTTCGCCCTGGGTACTTCCCAGCCGGCAACAGAAGTTATGGTGGAGACTTTTAAAGGCACGCCTTATGACACAGGATTTGATCAGAATCTGCTGGCGGAGATTGCGGACTATTTCCGTCCGATCAGAGACGAGGCGCTTGACAGCGGCCTTTTAAATCCGAAGAATTTGGGCGTAAATATCAAGACGCTTTTATATCAGGTGCCGGGCGGTATGTTATCCAACCTGACTTCCCAGTTAAAAGAGCAGCATGCGGAAGACAAATTCTACGAAGTGCTGGAAGAGGTGCCAAGAGTCCGTAAAGACTTAGGCGAATGTCCGCTGGTTACACCTTCTTCCCAGATTGTCGGAACACAGGCTGTGTTCAATGTAATTATGGGCGAGCGGTATAAAATGGTTACTAAAGAGACAAAAGCCGTCTTGTCCGGTCGTTATGGGAAGACCATTAAGCCTTTTGATCCGGAAGTGCAGAAAAAATGTATCGGTGATGAAGAGATCATTACTTGCCGTCCTGCAGACCTGGTAGGGAACGAGCTGGATACATTGGAAGCGGAAATGGCGCAATACAAAGAGCAGGATGAGGACGTGCTGTCCTACGCGCTGTTCCCGCAGGTAGCTATGGACTTTTTCAAATACAGGGAAGCACAAAAGACGAAAGTAGACGCCAATGTGGCGGATGCGGCAAACGGGGCTTATCCGGTGTAAAAATGTATGATAAAAAGACTCCCACGGTGTACGGGGGTCTTTTTTTCAAAAGGAGCGGACTTTATGAAACTTGCAATAATCGGCGGTGGCGCCGCCGGGATGATGGCATCCATTCTTGCGGCCAGGCAGGGAGCCGATGTAGACCTGTATGAAAAGAATGACAAGCTGGGGAAAAAACTGTACATTACAGGAAAAGGCAGGTGCAACCTGACCAATGCCTGCGGTATGGAAGAGTTGCTTGCCAGCGTAAAAAGCAATCCAAAATTTCTGTACAGTGCTTTTTATGGCTTTACGAATCAGGATGTGATGGATTTTTTTGAAAAAGAAGGTCTGAAATTAAAAGTTGAGAGAGGGAACAGAGTGTTTCCTCAATCGGATCGTTCGGCGGACGTGCTGGACGCCTTAAAACATGCCGTCAAAAAAGCGGGGGTGCAGGTTCACCTGCGTACAGAAGTGAAAAAAATACAGTATGTCGATAGCCGGCATAAAGAATCGTCCGGTTTCCGCCTGCAATTGTCAGAAGATGCGTTCGTTTCTGCCGATGCAGTATTTGTAGCCACCGGCGGCCTTTCTTATGAAAGCACCGGTTCTACCGGAGACGGTTACCGCTTTGCCGGGGATTTTGGATTGAAGGTGACAGACTGCTGTCCTTCCCTTGTCCCCTTTAATATCCGTGAGCCATTTGTAAAGGAGCTTCAGGGCCTTTCTCTTAAAAACGTCGCTGTCCAGATTAAAGACGGAAAAAAACTTTTGTTTGAAGATTTCGGAGAGATGCTTTTTACGCATTTTGGAGTCAGTGGACCTTTGATCTTAAGCGCCAGCAGCGTCTGCGGGAAAAAGATTCGGGAAAAAGAGCTGAAATTGTATCTGGACTTAAAACCGGCGCTTAATGAGGAACAGCTGGACGCAAGAATCCTTCGGGAATTTAATGAATCTAAAAACCGGCAGTTCCGGAATGTGGTTCCCTCTCTCTTTCCTGCGAAGCTTGTTCCGGTAATGATAGAACAAAGCGGGATTTCTTCTGAAAAAAGAGTCCATGAGATCACAAAAGAGGAACGGATGCGTTTTTTACACTGCATGAAAGAAATGGAATTGACCATTACAGGGCTTAGAGGGTATAATGAAGCTGTTATTACAAAAGGCGGCGTATCTGTGCGCGAGGTCGATCCCGGAACCATGGAATGTAAAAAAGTGCCGGGTCTTTACTTTATCGGAGAAGTGCTGGATTTGGATGCGGTGACCGGAGGGTTTAATCTGCAGATTGCCTGGTCTACAGCAGCCGCAGCCGCCAGAGCTGTTACAGGGGGTATGTAAGCATGAGCTACAGTATAGCGATCGACGGTCCGGCAGGAGCCGGGAAAAGCACCATCGCGAAGATGATCGCAAAGAAAAAGAATTATATATATGTGGATACCGGTGCCATGTACCGGGCTATGGCGTTGTATCTGCTCCGCAACCATGTAGATCCAAAGGATACGGAAATGATTAAAAATGCATGTGTACAGGCGAATATTTCCATTGCATATCAAGACGGAGAGCAGGTAGTACTTCTGAACGGAGAAAATGTAAACCAGTATTTACGGACAGAAGAAGTGGGAAATATGGCTTCCTGTTCCTCTCCCGTGCCGGCAGTCAGGGAAAAGCTTGTGGAACTGCAGCAAAAACTTGCGGCAAAAGCGGATGTGGTCATGGACGGGCGGGATATCGGGACTGTGGTGCTGCCAAACGCGGATGTAAAAATCTATCTGACAGCCAGCAGCCATACCCGGGCGCAGCGCCGTTATCTGGAACTTCTGGAAAAAGGCGAAGATGCGGACATGAAAAAAATCGAGCAGGATATCATAGAACGGGACGACCGGGATATGCACAGAGAACATTCACCTCTTCGTCAGGCAGAAGACGCTGTTCTTGTGGACTCTTCCGACATGACTGCCGATGAGGTGGCGGAAAGGATATTGTCCTTATGCAGGTAAAGGTGGCAAAAAGCGCCGGGTTTTGTTTTGGCGTCCAGCGGGCAGTGGATACAGTTTACGAACAAGTAGAACATGGAAAGAAACCGATCTATACCTATGGTCCTATCATCCATAATGAAGTCGTAGTGCAGGATTTGGAAACAAAAGGCGTGCAGGTGATTCATCATAAAGAAGAACTTTCCCAAATCACGGAAGGGACGGTCATTATCCGTTCCCATGGAGTAGGAAAGGATGTTTATGATTTGATTGAAAAACAGGGACTTATATGCGTGGATGCCACTTGCCCATTTGTGAAGAAAATTCACCGCGTAGTGGAAAAAGAGAGCAGGGCAGGAAAGCAGATCGTGATTATCGGAAACGATCAGCATCCGGAAGTGGAAGGCATCAAAGGGTGGTGCCGGACAAAAGCATATGTCGTTGAATCGGCGACACAGGCGGAAAAATTTGTGCCGGAAGAACCGGTTTCATTGTGTATTGTTTCACAGACGACATTTAACTACAAGAAATTTAAAGATTTAGTTGAAATTCTTGATAAAAAGAGTTATGATAGAATTGTTGTAAATACGATTTGCAATGCGACGGAGGAACGGCAGACAGAAGCGCGGCGTATTGCAAAAGAAGTAGATGTCATGATAGTGATTGGCGGCAGCCACAGTTCAAATACCCAAAAGTTATTTGAGATTTGCAGAAAGGAATGCGAGACAACTTACTATATACAGACAGTCCATGACCTGGATTTAGACGTATTACAATCTACTGGCCTTATAGGTATTACAGCAGGGGCTTCCACCCCACAGAAAATTATTGAGGAGGTTCAAACAAGGTGTCAGAGTTAAGTTTTGAACAGATGTTGGAAGATTCAGTAAAAACTATCAGAACAGGAGAGGTCGTAGAGGGCACGGTCATTGACGTTAAAAAAGATGAGATCATCTTGAATATAGGCTACAAGTCAGACGGTATCGTAACCAGGCATGAGTATACCAATACACAGAACGCGGATCTGACCACGATGGTTTCTCCGGGTGACAAGATGGAAGTAAAGGTTCTGAAAGTGAACGACGGAGACGGGCAGGTACAGCTGTCCTACAGAAGAGTTGCTGCAGAGCGGGGAAGCAAGAGATTAGAAGAAGCATTTGAGAACAGAGAGGTACTGACAGCAAAGGTTACACAGGTTCTT
>CAJUMT010000154.1 GCA_910587495.1 uncultured Lachnospiraceae bacterium
TCATCGTCTCTAGTCAAGCTCACTTGATAGCCTTTGGCTTCCAGCCGTTCTTTTGCCATCAAGGCGATCTGAAAATTAATATTTTTTTCAGAGATGCCGTCCCACACGCATCCGTCATCCTCACCTCCATGCCCCGGGTCCAGCATTACCAGCACATCTGACGGTTCTTCCGGCTCCTTTGTGGCTGCTTCTGCCAGCGTTTCCTGTAAAGGCGGCATATTTTCCGGCTGTGTGCCGGGCATACTGCCGTCTCCTGTATCCACTCCTTCTGCAGGCGTCGGCTCCACAGGACTTTCAGGCACGATCAGCTCCGCAGCAGGGACCGCCGTTTGCCCTGTTACTTTGTTTTCTATCACATAAACCGCCAGGGACGACAAAATCGCCGCAGCCAGCAGAATATATACCATATGCTTCTTCGTCCGATCCCTTCTTTCATGCTCAATTCTTCTATCTTTTATGTACATTCCCGGTATATACAGACCTGTCTTTTTCATATGCATTCTCTCCATCTTTTATTGTTTCCTTTCTTTCTATAGCATATTCGGAAATGACATCAGAACTTCATATTTTTTGCATCTTTTTTGCAAATTTTATGTAACTTTTATAAAAAATTCGTTGATTCCCTCATAAAAACCGATGGTGACCACCGTATAGGCTTCCTCCATACCTGCTATACGATATTTTCGATAATAAGAAGCGGTCTCCAACAGTGGATTTTCCTCTTCATAGGTTTCTTTTTCTCCCAGAGACAGATACGCGCACCATTGATCCATTGTATCATCCGGGTCCATCTGCGCCCAGGTATGCTCGGTCCGCACATAGAACCCGTACATCCGGCCTGTATACGCATCCAGATAAGCCTCAATCAGACGATTGGTCTTATCCGCATTTTTCTGGATAGTGGAAAGACTTATTTTCCATACAGACATATTGTTCTGAGGTTCCAGCACATCAATGGCGGAATACAAGGTCGCATTGTATGCGTCTGCACTGACTTCCCTGACGCCTTCCGAGAAGATCTTTCGTTCTTTTAACGCACCCATTTCACGGTTGCAGGCTGTATAGATCTGTTCTTCTGTGAGTTCTTTTTCCGACGGACCCTGACGATTCATCACAAAAGCGTAAGATCCCATTAGGTCCTCGTAGTCCACATCTGCTGGTACGCGAGTCATCGCGTCCAATTCACTTTGAGGAAGATCCTGACGCTTTAAACATTCGGACAGTAGATAAAGCTTTTCATTGTTACTTAATTTATAACGATACCCTTCATTCAAATTGTCCTTTTCCTGCAGCACAATCCTGTTTAAAACTGCCTGGTCCCTGTAACATGCCAGCTGTTCCGGACCAAAGACCGCTGCCAACAACACAAGAAGCGCCAGCAAGACCACTGCTGTCTGTGCCCTTTTTTCACGTTTCATCTTCCGATCCCTCCTGCGTAAAAGGAATCTGAAAGCTAAAGCAGCTTCCTTCTCCAGGTGTACTCTCGATCATCAGGGAACTTTTGTGCAGCCGCAGAATCTCCACACAGAGGGCAAGCCCCAGCCCTGCGCCGTTATGACTCCTTGACCGGGACTTATCAACCATATAGAATGCTTCTGTAATCTTCTGGCATTCTTCTTTTTGTATTCCCGATCCGTGATCTTTGACTGTAAAAAGATATCCGTTTTTTTCTTTTCGGCCCAGAATCTCAATGGACGAGCCTGGATCAGAAGCCTTACAGGCATTGTCCGCCAAATTCACAAGCACTGTTTTTAACAAATCCGCTTCCGCTTTGATTTGGCATGATTCGTACCGCAAAAGAAAATGATATTCTTTGTTTTCCCCATAGATTTCTTTTAAGTAGGAAAACAGCGAATCCGTGTCCGTCTTCTGCTTATCCAGCCTGTATCTTCTGGCGACAATAATATCCAGAAGCCTTAAAGACATAGCTTCTAAGCGTTTGCCTTCCGTATAAATATAATTGGCCGACAGAAAGTGCTTTTCATCATCCAGTTTCCTGGAACGCAGCATATCCGCATATCCAATCACGGCTGTCAAAGGCGTTTTAAGTTCGTGAGAAAACGCCGCTATAAAATCTTCTCTGGCTCGTACTTCTTCTTTTAAATTTTGTATAGTTTGTTCCAGCACGCAAGCCATATGGTTAAAATCTTCCGTAAGCTGCCCCATCTCATCCTGGCTCACCTGGCTGGCTCTGCAGCTGTAATCTCCCTCTGTCATTTTCCTGGCAGCCTGAGTCAAAATCCGTATGGGCCTGGTGAGCCACGCGGCAATAAAATACATGCAAACACCGCTTAAAGCCAGCAAGAGAAGCGTAAGGTTACGATACACCGCAAATCCTCTGGTTCTCTCCGCATATACCTCCGTCACGTCTCTCATGGTCTCCAGATACAGATAACGGTCCAGCGAATCTACCATTGCTCCTGTCTGGATATAATAACGATTTTTAAAACGAATCACCTGACTGGCTCTTGTGTTCGCTTCTATGGAAGACAACAGGCTTATATCTTCCACAAAACCCTCACTGGCATAGAGAGACTCTTTCTTTTCATCTGACAGCCGTAAAAGCCTGCCTGTATTTTGTCTGCTGTTCTCTAAATTGGCGCCGATCTCTTTGACTGCGGCATTTTGCAGCATCCCGTATTTGGCCGGAACATTTAAAGCCGCCGTCTCAAAAGCAAAACGCAGAATGCTATTTTCATCCAGAGCCTGACGCATCTCCCGCTCCATGGATGCCTTAAATACATCGTTTACAAAGAAATATCCGCCGATTCCAAATACCGCCGCCGTCAGAATAATGGAACACAACAAGATTTTATAAGAAAATTTCATGGTGCCCCTTTCAAATCTCCAGCCGATAGCCTACTTTATAAACCGCCACAAGATTTTTTTCCCATCCCATCTTCCGTCTGAGCCTTTGTACATGCAGCTCCAGCGTGCGGCTGTCCGCAATATATTCGTCTTTCCAGACTTTTTCATAAAGTGTCTCTTTAAAAAGAGCTACATTTTTATTTTGTATAAATAATACTAAAAGTCCATACTCTTTGTTGGTAAGCACTACAGGCTTCCCTGCTTTTGTCACTTTACGCGCGTCCAAATCAACCGATACATCGCCTGCCGTCAGTATACTGTCCGTCTTGTGAAATCTGCGCAGAACCACTTCCACCCGCGCCACCAGTTCCAACACGTCAAAAGGTTTTACCAGGTAGTCTTCCGCCCCTAATTTTAAGCCCCGCACTTTGTCCCGCACATCGCTTTTAGCCGTGATAAAGATGACAGGCGTCTGCAGGGGCTTTATATACTCCATAATGTCAAAACCGTCCGCTCCCGGCAGCATGATGTCCAGAAGGATCAGATCAAATGTCTCTTCTTCCATCAGGTGAATCGCGGCCAGACCGTCCTGCACACTTTTACAGCGGTAACCTGCTGCCGTCAGATTCATATCAATCAAGTCGCAAATCGATTTTTCGTCATCCACGATCAGTATATGAATCATTCTGCCTTCTGCCATCCCCAGTATCCCCGTATCTTCCAGACAAGATCTTCCATCGTGTCTTCCTCTCTGTATTGATAATATGTCTCAAACTCCGTATCTTCCTCAAAACCGCCTGTCCTCTGATAATAGATGCCACATCGGTTCTCAACCGTCTGTGTACCGTCCGGTGTTTCCAGGGTATAACTTGCCAGCACTACCAGATCTTTCATACCGTCCCCGTCCACATCTCTTCCGACAACGCCTTTTAACGCATACAGGCTGTCGCAATCCTTCATAGGCTGAAAGCTCCAGACGATCTCTCCTTTAGGATTCACAAGATAAATCATAAAAAAATCATAGACGGAAATACGGTAAATTCCCGGTACTGCCGTCAGGCGCCCCAGTTTCTCAAAATCTCTTGTGTAACACTGTTCCTCCAGGACAAAAAAACCGTTTCTGGTCAGCTCTTCCAATGTAGTGGCTGTATATAAAAATTCTGCTGACCTGTCGTCGCGCACACAGGAAATGATCATGGCAGCGCTCTTGTTCATACTGAACCGGTTGATTTGATCCGAAATATGCCAGTCCCGGTAAAACGTCCGCTCTCCCTGAAAAAGCACATCCCCTACTTTGTATGGAATACCTGCATATGCGCCTGTTTCATTGACGCATCTGGTGATCAAGACGATATCTGTCAGTCCATCCTTATCTACGTCATAAAAAGAGATCGCCGCAATGCTGTCCACCGGCTGCAGGAGGCTGCCCTGTATCCGGTTATTTGTCTCTAACTGATTGCATTTATATACGATCTTTCCTGTTTCATCCGCCAGAAAAAGAGCCAGTCTGTGCCAGGTCGTTTCCAGAGCAGGCAGCAAAGTCAATTCCTGTTCCCCAAAGGATTCCAGTGTAGAAGCAAAGACCTGATCTTCCAGGATATGGTAACCGTTCTTCTCTATGTCTTCCACATACCGGATCGCTTCAAACCGTCTCTGGTATATACCGTAGGAACTTTTGATATCTCCCGTGTCCGCTGCATATGCTTTTGTTGCAGATAGTAAAAACAGCAGAACTGTCAGAAAGCATATGCGCCGCACTATCTTTCCTGTTTTATCTGTCTTGATTTTCCCCATTCTCTTTCTCCAAAAGCTTATATGTTAAAAGCAGATACAAAAGCTGGTCAGGATCTTCCAAATCAATATGAATCATCTCCCGTATATGAGCCATCCGGTACAAAAACGTACTTCTATGAATAAACAGCGCTTTCGCCGCTTTTACCGCATTCATCTGGCAGGATATATAGGTGTGGAGCGTCTCAAAATAATCAGTTTTGTGTTCTTTATCATACTCCCGAAGCGTCAATACCGCCCGACTGCAGATCACCTGGGGGGGCAGTGTATCCGTACATTTTCCCAGCAGATAATCAAGCGCAATATCCTCAAAACGGTTCACCCAACGCAGAGGATAGAGTTTCATCCCTTCCTCCAGTGCAATTCGGGACTGTGTATAATACTGTTTTAAGGATTGAAGCCCCGTAAACTCATAACTGATTCCTGCCTTTAAGAAACTGTCTCTTAGAAAATCCGTAACCGAATGTACCGCATCTTCCAGTGTTCTTCCATAATAATGCAGATTTACATAGACTACGATATTTTCTTCCAGTAAAAATGCACAGCTTCCCTTCATCAGGCTTTCGATTCGATTACAGATAAAACGGACCACCGTCAGATTTTGTCTGTCTATCATGGACACATGGATATTCATGCAAAAGTATGTATGATTTTCTTTCCAGTGAAAATTTTCAAAACGCTGCTCTAAAGAAGACGCATCGATATTCTCGTCGGTCAGTATATTGGAGAGCAGGCGATCCAGCGTATAGCTGATATCCGACTGCAGAACTGTATATTTCTCCAGCATTTGGCGAACATATTTTGCCATATGCAAAAGAAGGTATTCATCATAAGTTTTCAGTTTCCGGGTTGCCTCCACGATAATCAGCCGATAGGCGTTGCGGTTTTTATCGTAAATATCTACAAATAAATTATTCTTCTGTGTAGACGGGTCCTGATACTGCCGTACTTCTGATATCTCGTGGGGATATGCTTCTTCGTCCCTGCAGGCGGTCACCTGATTGTTCTGCAAGATTCCCTGAAATTCAGGGAGCGTGTCCATCAGACTGCTGTAATCAATGATGAAACCGCCTGTGGTGCTGATCATGATCGGATTCAGGAAAATCCTGTGGGATGCGTCCAGAAGGGATTTAAAAGTTCGGGCGGACAAAGCAAGATTCTGCATTCGTTCATCCCATGCGTCATAGGTATCAAAAATCCGCTGGACTGTATTAAACAGTTCATTCTGGTCGCATCCCTCCGGAAAAAAACAGACGCCCGGAATCAGGTTCTCCTCTGTCTCATCGGATGTGCTGCCGGTTATTAAAAGCAGGTTGTCTCCATGAGCCTTAAGCAAAGCTTTTGGTATATCTCCATCTTTTGCGATATATACTTTGTTTTTCTTTAAGTCTGTCCCATTCTGATAGAAAAGCGGACGTTTCAGATTCATCTCTTCAGACATTTCTCCCTGCCGACAGTCCGGATAATTCTGCTTTAAACGGTCCGCAAGGATCTGCATGCTGATTCTCATATTTATTTATCCTCTTTTCTAACTATACCGTACTTTTCATCGCCTCTCTGAAAGCCTGCAAAGCTTCCTTCTGACTCACAGTCAGATTGCTTGGTATCTCTACCTGCAAAGTTATATACTGGTCTCCTCTGTTGCCCAGCGTAGGCGGCATCCACAGCCCTTTTCCCTGCAGACGGATGCGGGCGCCATTGCGGGTGGCAGGCTTTAACATATAGCGAATACTTCCTTCAATGGTGGAAAGTTCGATCTCCCCGCCCAGTACCATATCGGTGTAACTTACTTTTTTCGTGGAATACAGATGGTAATCTCTGCGCTCATAGCCGTCTTGTTCGTTCAAAAATACAAGAACTACGATATTGTCCTGCTTCACTTCTTCACCTTCGCACAGAACATCCTGCAAAGGGAAAAAACATCCGCTGTAACACCTGGGTGGTATTTTCACTTTTACCTTTCGTTTTTTCTCTATATATCCTTTGTTGTAGCAATAAGAACATTTTTGAGACTTGTCCTCCAGGTCTCCCTGGCCTCCCTGACCGCAATGCGTACAGGTTATCCGCTCCGTAATCTCCGTTTCTTTTACAGCTCCTGTAAGCATCTCCTGATAGCTCAAATAAACAGAAGACCGTATACTACGCGGAGCAGGTTCCTCCTCCTTCGGCCTATGGTAGCGGGGATTATGCTCATCGCAAGCTCCGCAGTGGCCGTCTTCGTGGGAATGTCCGCAGTGACCATCCGCATGAGAATGTTCTCCGCAGGCTCCGCAATGACCATCCTCATGAAAATGAGTATGTCCACTGTCCGTACTTCGTCCGGTCTGATAGGCATATTTGGTATAGGTTTCATGACCCCAGGCATTGTACTGTTTCCTTGCTCCCGGGTCAGAAAGCACTTTATACGCCATGGTAATTTCCTGAAAGATCTTTTCGACCTCTTCTTTATTCTCATTTGCATCAGGATGATATTTTTTGGCTAAAGCGCGGTAAGCTTTCTTAATCTCATCCTGGCTGGCGTCTCGTTTTACTCCAAGTATTTGATAATAATTTTTCAAATCGTACCTCTTATGCTAATTCCGCTGCAGCCGGTAACAATGCGCTTATGATTGTTGGCGGCTTTCGCTGTTTTTGCTGTCTCACTGTTTTTAGTATAGTCTTATCAAATATTTCTGTCAACGCCCCTGAACACGAAAACCCCGGAAAAAATTCTCCGGGGTTTTTTAATCATTTATATCTTATACGAATTTTCTCATGGCAGCTTCTACCACATGTCCTACCAGAACAGAAGTTGTTACGCTTCCGACTCCGCCTGGAACCGGGGTAATTGCTTCTACAATCGGCTCTACTGCTGCATAATCCACGTCGCCGCAAAGTTTTCCTTCTTCATTTACGTTAATACCTACATCAATTACGATTTGACCCGGGGATACATATTCAGCACCCACAACGCCTGCGCGGCCTGCAGCTACAATCAGAATTTCACCTTCTCTTGCAACAGACGGCATATCGATGGTCCTTGTATGGCAGGTGGTAACGGTCGCATTTTTCTTGATCAGCATCTGCGCTGCGGGTTTTCCTACTACGAGGGAACGACCGATTACAACTGCTTTTTTACCTGTGCAGTCGATTCCGTAATGATCCAGGATCTCCATACATGCCTGAGGCGTACATGGCGGGAAGCCAACCTTTTTGCCGGTGAACACACCGCCAAGGGACGCGTCTGTCTGGCAGTCTACATCTTTCTCTGCAGCCAATGCGTTCTCTACCAAAGTCTGGTCGATGTGTTTTGGCAGCGGACGGAACATAAGAACGCCGTGAATGTTATCGTCTTTGTTTACTTCATCCACTACTTTTAAAAGTTCTTCCTGGCTTACATCTGCCGGAAGAAGGTATTTTTTATATTCTACACCCAGCGTCTCGCAGCGCTTGGTAGCGCCTCTTTCATAAGAAAGGTCATCCGGTCTCTCGCCCACGCGGATGATACCAAGGGTGGGTTTGATTCCTTTTGCGTTCAGGGTTGCCACATCTGCTTTAATTCTCTCATTTAATGCGGCAGTTACTTCTTTTCCTAATAACTGTTTTGCCATACCTGTCTCCTATCTCAACCTTGCGTTTACAGACTCGAAGATCTCATCTGCTTTCTTCGTATAATCTGCAATCATTTTATCTGCTTTTTCATTCAAAGATGCTGCATATTCT
>CAJUMT010000155.1 GCA_910587495.1 uncultured Lachnospiraceae bacterium
ATTAGAGAAAAATGCAATGGACTGGACAGACAGTGCTTATGTAGCAACTGAAAATAACGGACAGGCAGTAGGCTTCTTCTCCTTCGCAAAAAATTATCACACATCAAGGGTATTCTAAAACATGGTTCAATCTATATCGGATAATGGAGGGCTTGATCATCTAATTAGATGATTTTGCGACAGCCCCCTATTTATCCTTATTCTTGTCTTACACATGATAAATCATTTTTACACAGCGTATATTTTTTTGTATACGCTTTATAAAGCTCGCGGAATCTTTCGCTGTCATTCCTGAATTCGCGCAGCGATTGATGGAGTTCCATATTGCGCTGAGCCATATCTATGACACACCCGGCAATATTAGAGCAGTGATCGGAAGTGCGCTCCAGATCTGTGAGTAAATCTGACCATACAAATCCCGAATCAATCGAACAGGCGCCCTGCTGTAAGCGCAGTATATGGCGGGTGCGCATCTGCTCTTTTAGGTGATCAATAACCTGTTCTAATGGTTCCACCATAAAAGCCGCTTCTACATCATCTTGTAAAAAGGCGTTCAAAGACAGATCCAGGATCTCATTCACCGCGCGGGAAATAACTTCCAGTTCAGAAGCGGCAGCATCTGTAATCACAAGTTCTTTTTTTCGCAGCTCCTCGGCGGATTCCAACAAGTTGACCGCATGGTCGGCGATTCTTTCAAAATCTCCGATCAGTTTCAGAAGTTTTGCAGCCTCCGCACTGTCTGATTCTCCGATCTGCTTTGCACTTAATTTCACCAGATAAGTACCCAGAATGTCTTCATAATGATCTGTCTTATTCTCCTTTTTGCGGATTGACGAAGCAAGGCCCACAGACGGATCATGCAGGACAGCCATACTTTCTTTCAATGCCTTCACTGCTGTCTTTGCCATATCCTCCGCCACTTCACGGCATCGCTCCAAAGCGACCGACGGCGTATTTAAGAAACGATCATCCAACTCCGACTGTGTATCCGACTCCTTTCCGTCAGGAACCAGGCGTATCACCAGCTTTTCCAGAAAACCAGATAAAGGCAGCATCAGAACTGTGCAAAGACAGTTAAAAACAGAATGTACCACAGCAATCCCAAACAGGGAAGCCGGTCCGTCTAAAAAAACCGGATGCAGGCAAAGGTTGACCAGGCAAAACACAGTAAGCCAGACGACCGTTCCGATCAGATTAAACGACAGATGTACCAATGCAGCCCGCTTTGCATTTTTATTTGTTCCCACTGAAGACAGAATGGCTGTTACACAAGTGCCGATATTCTGTCCCATGATAATCGGGATTGCGGCACCGTAAGACACCTGTCCGGTAACCGCCAAAGCCTGCAGGATACCTACGGAAGCAGAACTGGACTGAATCACTGCCGTAAGAAAAGTCCCGGCCAGCACACCGGCAACCGGATTTTTGAACATAATAAAAAGGTTTTGAAACCCGGGAATCCCGGAAAGGCCTGACACGGCGTCCGACATGGTCTCCATGCCAAACATCAGCGTGGCAAACCCTAAAAAGATCATGCCTGTGTCTTTTTTCTTGTCGCTTCTTAAAAACATATAAAATATAATGCCCAGAAACGCCAGGACCGGTGTAAAAGAGGACGGCTTTAAAAGTTTAATAAACAGATTTCCACTGTCAATTCCGGCAAGGCTCAAGATCCATGCCGTGACCGTGGTTCCGATATTCGCTCCCATGATCACATTGACCGCCTGCCGCAGTGTCATCAGGCCGGAGTTTACAAAACCTACCACCATCACAGTCGTGGCGGAAGAACTTTGAATGACCGCTGTTATGCCAAGTCCCGTCAGAAGGCCTACAGCCCTGTTGGACGTAAGCCTCCCCAAAAGCGACCGAAGTTTTCCTCCGGCTCGACGCTCCAATGCCTGCCCCATCAGATTCATACCAAATAAAAACAGGCTCAATCCTCCGATCATCGTCAGCAAATCAAAGATATCCATAAAACCCTTTTCATCTCCCTGCATTATTTACAGTATTCCCATTAAGTTTTATTATACAACAAGATTTTTAAATCTATTATCTTGATATTGTAAAATCTGTGTAAAGCCCGCGAAAAATCAGATTCGCCGGGCAATCCCCACGATCTGCTTCATCTTTTGATAAGCCAAACGATATACGCCGTATAAAACCCCGGCAATCAATGCCATCCAGACAAGTTCCATCAGAAGCATTCTCAGTTCAAAAACCTGCAGGTTCATATCATTAAAGTAGGTCAAAAACAGAGAGAAAATACCTGTCACCATACACCCCGCCGCCACGGGATATGCAAAGATTTTCCGAAGCTGCACTTTGATCACGTTTTCTTCGTAAGCATCATCTGCTCCGAGTTTTTTCAGATCTTCAAAAAGCTGTCGGTTGTCCATGGCGATGGTGACGCTCCTGACATAACTCATAATTCCTGCCGCCGCCAGTGAAATCACAGCAATATAAAGGCTTAAAAGTACAAATACTGCGACCAGTTCCATGGCATCTGCCTGCAGCAGAACTTTGGAAAAAGGCGCATATTTCCACTCGCCCATAATCTGTGTATTATCAGGCGACAAATCAATCTTTCCGGTATAGCCATAATCCTTCCCTGCTGCCCGCGCCAGTTCCTCTTCATGGGCGTCATACAGACGGTAATGATTGGAAAGATCCGTTGCCCGTGCAATACATGCTTCTTTCCAGGCGTCCGCAAATTCATAGGTTTCCATCACACGTCCCACATTAAAAAACATATGTTTCTCTTTTTGTTCTTCTGTCAGCCCATCAGAAAATTTCTGATAATCCTCATCGGACAATACAAAGGCAAAGGGATCACTGCAGATTGCCAGGTTGTCAAATTCCACGGTTCCTCCAAACACAGGCGTTATACTCTCTTTTGTGAGAGGATGTTCAATGGCGTTTAAACAGTCTACATCCACCCAGATCGTCTCGAGAAAACCTGTCGAGGTGATTGTCTTATATTCCCCTTCTGACAGCGAAATCCGATGCCCCGAAATCCGGGAAAAATCAGAGGCGGAAATAAAGGACGCCAGCTTCTCATATTCCACGTCAAAATACCGCCTGCTGTCATCCATATCCCGTCCGGTATACCGGATCAGTAGCTGCAAAGATTCCAACTCCTCATAAGACGTGATGCTCACGCCATACGCTTCAGCCAGCTGCATGGTTTCTTCCCGGGTGATCTGCTGCTCTTTCGCAGGATAATGCATAGAATAATCATAGGGCGCTTCGCTTCCGCCTTCCATGGCACTGTAATAATACATCACGCCCCAGAAAGCAGACAATACCATCATAAATACCAGCAGTGCAATCACGCACATATTCCGCGTGGTCTGCCGGGCGGTAAAACGCATCAGATTCGTGGAAATAATGTTTTTATAATATTTCTCCGGATGCTTTCCTTTTTTAGTGTGCGCCACCGCGCTTAACATCAGTAAATACAAACCTGCCACGCAAAGCAAATAGGTCGCATTCCATATTCCAGGCATTCCCTGTCTGAACAGACGGACGCTAAACTGCGGAACGATCATGGCAAGGATCAGTCCCATCACAACGAGGAAAACGCCAAGCCTGCCGACCCACGGCATGATCCTGCATACCATCTCCGTTTTTCTGGCAGCATTTAAAATATCCATAATATTGGCTCTATGTATAAAACGGATCCCCAAAATCAGAATACATAAAGTAAGCGCCGCCGCAAATATAAGACCTGCCAGTATGCCTGTGAGCCCGATGCGGTACTGCATCTGCTTTGTATCAATCACCATCACCCGAAACAGCTTCCAGATCAAAAAAGATACTGGCACCGCCAGCAGGATACCGGAAAAAATATATTTCCCCACGACAGCTGCCAGCTCTGCAGACAGCTGACGGGCAAGCTCTTTTTTCTGCGCGCCCAATGCAAGCATGACTCCAAACTCTCTGCTTTTTCTGCGGAAAAACAAGCCGCTGCCATACAGGGTAAAAAGAAGGCATCCAATCACCACCACGCCCAACATCAGCCACATCAGCTTTCTTGTATCTCCGCCCGGCGGCAGAAATTCCTGTATGGAGGGCGAGAAAAACATCAATGTAAAGGAAGATACCAAAAGTACCGACAAAAAGATGCAGATTCCAAGAAGCCTGTACTGGTCTTTATTCTGTCTACGAAGTTTCTCCGTAATCTTATGCATTGTCATCGTCGCCTCCTAACGTACGAATTGTATTTAAAAGTTCGTCCATAAACGCCCTCCTGGTACCTTTTCTTGCCAGTTCCCCATAGATCTGTCCGTCTTTTAAAACGATCACTCTGTCACAAAAAGAAGCCGCAAAGCTGTCATGGGTAACCATAAAAATGGTTGCACCCATGATTTCCCTTGCCTGCAGAAAGGCGTCGATAACTGTTTTACAGGATTTGCTGTCCAGGTTTCCGGTCGGTTCGTCCGCCAGGATTACATACGGCTGATTCATAAGCGCCCGCGCCACCGCCGTGCGCTGTTTTTCCCCGCCCGAAATCTCTGCAGGATATTTGTCCAAAATCTTCTCGATTCCAAACAACCGGCATATATTTTTGGCTTTTTCCTCCATCTGCGCCACCGGACGGCAGGCAATAATCTGCGGCAGGCATATATTTTCAAAGACTGTCAGGCCGTCCAGCAGCATAAAATCCTGAAAAACAAATCCCATTTTCCGATTGCGGACTTTCGCAAGCTCTCTCTCCTGCAGCTTTGACAATTCTTTACCCCCCAACAGGATTTCCCCCTTTTCATGAGGTATAAAGCAGGAAATACAGTTGAGAAGCGTTGTCTTTCCCGAACCGGACGGACCCATAACAGCCACAAATTCTCCTTTTTTCACATCTAAAGATATGTCCTTTAGTACCGGAAATGTCTGCGTTCCTGACACATAATTTTTTGACAAATGTCTCACTTTCAGCATAGCCTGATGCCCTCCTGTTTTAAATCAAATGATAGTTATATTTTATCGAAGCAGCATACGAAATGCAGCGGTAAAAACCGTCATGTTTGGAGGTGTTTTTGTAAAGTTTGGAAAACGTGCCCGGCATTTACAAAAAGCGGATTGTTTTGTAAAATAAGAACATATGATAAACATCCACACTACAAGCAGGAGAAATTATATGCTCAATATTGGAATCTGCGATGACGAGATGCCCATGCGAAAAGCGCTTCGTATGCCTTTAGAACGAAAACTGCAGTTGTTGGGGGAAAGTTACCGGATCTTTGAATATGATTCCGGAGAAGCGCTCATGAAGCGTATGGAATCAGCAGAACTGGATCTGTTATTTTTAGACATAGAGATGAAAGATTTAAGCGGTATGGATACCGCCAGAGCTTTAAGAGAAAAAGGCTCGCATACGATGTTAATCTTTGTGACAGCCTACCCGGATTATGTGTTTCAGGGTTATGAAGTCCATGCATTTCACTATATATTAAAACCCTATGAAGAACAAAAAATTCAGAAAGTATTAGAGCAGGCATTAGAAGAACTCGGAAGAAATCAGGAACAATTTTTTCTTCTGGAACAAAAATCCGGTGTTTTAAGGATTCCGTTAAAAACGATTCTGGCATTTTCCAGTGACAGGCGGAAAGTGTCGATTTTATTGACCGAAGGAGAAAAATTAGATTTTTATGGAAAGCTGGACGAAGTAAAAGGCAGCCTTCCGGATTATTTTGTCCGCTGTCATAACAGGCACCTGATTAACCTGAACCATGTGACCGCCCTGGAAAAAGACCGCTGCATCTGTGGTGATTTAAGTTTTCCGGTCAGCCGTGCATATAAGCAGCCTCTGGAGATCGCCTTCGCCCGCTTTCTGCTGCATTAAACAGTATTTAGAACAGGAGTTTACACAATGGATCTATTATCTGCCGCTTTAGTGGCTGTTAACTGGATATGTTCCCTGTTATATTTTGTACAGGGATTTTTATTTTACCGGATTCTCTGCAGCATAACCAAAAAACGACCAGGAAAAATCTGGAGTCTTATTATATATGGCTCCTGCGTCGTGCTTGCCAATATGATCATTTTTCCCAATGATCTGTTTAACGTGACTCTGGATCTGGTCTGGTTTCTTGTCTTGATGCTGATCGCTTTCCAGGGAAGCGTCTGGCAGAAGCTGGCTGCCGTTGCAGTACTCTATCCTCTGATTATCAGCCAGAACTTTCTTGTTATGGATATGCTTGGGCAATTGTGGGCCGCGCTGGGAAGAACTCCTGTTGTAGATATCTTCTGCTCTATAGCCGACAGTTCTTTACATCTTGCCTTTTGGTATGCAGTCCGACAGCTCTTTGAAAAACGTCTGCTGCAGATGGAAAAACTTTTTGAAGACAAAAGCTGGATTTTTTTAGACGTCATCTGTCTGGCCTCTTTAGTAAACATCACTACTTGTATCTACTTTTCTCCGCAGGAAAGTTTTAAGATATGGCCGGCTGCCCTGGCCTGCTTTGCGACCAACTTAGGCAGCCTTTTTCTGGCGGAATATTTTGCCGCCAATATCCGCCAGAATATGGAAATGAAGAATCTGAAACTTCAGAAAAACTACTATGAAGAATTGGAACAAAATCAGATTAAGATTCGCAGGTTCCGTCATGATATGAACAATCATCTCACGGCCATCCGTTCCCTGTTTCAAAGCGGAAATCAAAAAGAAGCAGAACACTATCTGGACGAAATAGAGGCGAAGATGGCGGTTCAAAGCCGTGTTTTCTGTAAAAACAGTATCGTCAATGCGGTGCTGAACGCTAAATATAATTTGACGCTGGAACATAAGATCGACTGTTTTTTCCATATTGACCTGCAAAGGCTCATCGGCATCGACGCCATCAGTCTCTGCTGCCTGTTTGCTAATACTTTAGATAATGCGATCGAAGCCTCCCTTAAGATTCCAAACCCCCATGACCGAAACATATCCGTAAAAGCCCGGGTGACAGAAAACGGCTATTTTACCTACGAAATCACAAACTCCAAAATAAATGCTATTTTAGAGCAAAAAGGCAGCCTTAAGTCTGATAAACAAGATCCATCCTCCCATGGTCTTGGACTTTTGAGTGTAAAAGAAGCGGTAGAAAAATATAACGGGACTTTACAGATTTCTTATACGGAAGACAGCTTTACAGTGACGGTTCTGATTGGAAATGTATAAATTTCTTCATAGTTTCTCCAATATTTCTTTTAAAGCAGCCAGGTCTTCGTTTTTTGTGGACCAGCTTGTGGCAAACCGGACGACCGTATGATTTTCGTCGTATTTTTCCCAAAAACTAAAACCAACCTGTTTTTTCAGTTGCTCCATCTGAGCGTTTTCCAAAATAATAAACTGTTGGTTTGTAGGAGATTCTAAATAAAAACGCATCCTCTGTTCGTGGAACACCGTTTTCAACGCTTCTGCCGTCTCAATGGCATGGCGGGAGATCTCAAAATACAGGTTGTCCGAAAACAAAGTGTCGAACTGAATGCCCAACAGGCGTCCTTTGGCCAACAGTGCGCCCCTGCGTTTGACAGAAGTCAGGAAATGGCAAGGTCTGTTCCGTTTTGTGAACACGACCGCCTCGCCGCACAGCGCCCCTACTTTCGTTCCTCCGATATAAAATACATCCACCAGTTCTGCCATTTCCGGCAGCGTCAGGTCACAGTCCCGGCTCATCAGCCCATACCCAAGGCGCGCACCGTCCACAAAAAGAGGAATATGATAAGAACGGCAAACAGCGGACAATTCCGTCAGTTCTTTTTTAGTGTATAATGTACCGTATTCTGTCGGATAGGAAATATAAACCATCCCCGGAAATACCATATGCTCATAGTTGCCGTCGGCATAATAATCATCTATATAATTCCTGAGTGTATCCGGCTCAATCTTTCCGTCTACATGCGGAATCTCCAGCACTTTATGTCCTGTAAACTCAATGGCGCCCGCTTCATGGGTGCTGACATGCCCTGTCCTGGCGGCGATCACGCCTTCATAGTCCTTTAACATCGTGGAAATAACAACCGAATTGGTCTGCGTACCCCCAACTAAAAATTCCACTTCCGCATCCGGACAACCGCAGGCTTTCTTTATTTTCTCTTTTGCCCTTTCGCTATAAAGATCTGCGCCGTATCCGGCTAAAACTTCCAGGTTCGTCTCCACAAGCCGATGCAAAATCGTTGGATGCGCCCCCGCAATATAATCGCTCTCAAATGAAATCATTGATTTTTCCTCCCTTCGCTCCTTCCATGCACATCATGATCTAGGCGTTTGCGAAACGCCAGAACCCCGCATAAATACGGGATATTTTTTT
>CAJUMT010000156.1 GCA_910587495.1 uncultured Lachnospiraceae bacterium
CATAACGAGCTTGACTCGAAATCAAGTTGTCGGGCAACCGGCACGTGGGTTCGAATCCCACCGTCTCCGCTGGTTCTTTTAAGCCCGGGAATCCCTGTTTTTTGGCTCATTGCAGGGGATTTCCGGGCTCCTTCCATTATTGCGTTAGATATTTTCCTCCATAAACCCCGTCCCTTGTCTTAGCCTTCCCTTCCAACGTATCTGATATTTTCTATAAGCGGAAGATTGTATCTCCTGTGTCTTACATTTGTTGGCCACAATTCGGTATCGCAATTCATAATCTGACAATTCTTTTTGTAAAGCTCTTTCAGTATTCTCTAACTGTTCAGCAGCTTTTACCAGATCCGATCCTTTTAATTCAATCAGATATGCAGTTCTCTTTTTCTCATTTATCAACAGATAATCGCACCTGCTCCCTGTCTTAAGTACCACGCCGTCGATTTTATAGTGTGTTACATATGCCTTGTCAATATTTATTCCTCTATGATATTGCGGATTTTTCTTATCCCTGGACACAATCTGAGCGGCATTTTCGCTGCATAATGATTCAAAACCCCTTAAAGGCATTATAACACCACACTTTCTCCATCTGTACACTGCAGTTCCAACAGTTCGTCAAAATCTTTGTTAATAACTTTGGATATTTCATCAATCCTCTCGTTTTGTATCATATGGATATCCTGATCCATACAATTTTCAACCGTCCCGTTTTTCAAAAACCACGAATCAAACTGACCATAATCCAGCCATAATGTGTCTGGAATAATTCCGCTTACCTGTTTTGCGTATTCAGGCCGGACTGTAAAAGCGTACAATAAATTATTCAATGTTCCCAATACATACGGGCTATGTGTCGTCAACACGACTGAATGTCCACAGTTATTTACAAGTGCGATCAGTTCCGTAATATATTTCTGCGATTCAGGAAATAAATGTGACTCTGGCTCCTCTATGATAAATAATATCCGTTTTTGCTGTAATAAATAATAAAACAGCAAATTCAAGATCCACACGCTTTCCTGCTGCCCTGATGAGGAAAAATTTATTTTTACATACTTTTCGTCCTCAAAAATAATCTGTTCTTCTCCATTTCTGTAACGATATGTCCCTCGTAGTATTTTTTTGATCAGACCTTGTGCCTGGTTTATCAATTTTTGCGGCAGCTTCCCTCTTCCTGCCGGATACATTGTTAATCCCGAAAGTCCTTCCGAAAACTCTGGCTTCAAACGCAATATTCTCTCAAGATAATCCCTTGTACAGCTATCCAAAGAGCGCTTCTGCATATCATCCATAGTCGCGTAAATGTAGCTGAATTGCTGTGATAACAATGTGATCATACTGCGCCCTGCCGGGATATACACGACGGAATAAGGATCGTCAAAAATCTTATACAATTCTGACATAAACTCTTTTAACTTATTTTCAGCTATCCCTAGCGGTCTTACAGTAAGGCAATGATTTTTTTCTTTTAAAAAACGCTTCAACTCCGGCGAAAGTGTTATCCATATATAATTAGGCGCCGTATATTTCGTATCTTTTTTTAATGAAACTTTTACAAAACAAGTCTTTGTAAAATGGTATTCCATGCGCATATCATCAGCCATGCCCCAGGATAAACCAAATGTCCGCAGAAATTTTTCCCGCAGATAATCTTCCAATGCTTTTTTTAAATCCTTCCCATACGCAACGGCAGATTCCGTTTCCAATCCGTCTACCGGACAAGCATTCCAGGCCTGCGTTTTTGCCAGCTCTACGATATCTTCTTTTATAGTCCTGAAATAATAAAGCGCTTTTGCAACCGTACTTTTTCCAGACGCCTGAAATCCTGTAAATGTCATAAACTGCGTACATTCCAGCTCGCATCTGTCAATGGGGCCAAGTTTATGGACGATCAGCTTCTGCATTATACATTCACCTCGCTTTTTATATGCCCATCCACTAATTCCGCTTTCATTATATATAGTTCTGCCGGAAACGGCAACCTTTGTTTTTTCATCCAGTTCCTGCTGACATTTCTTCAACTCTTTCTGTTGAAAATCATTGACAAAAATCCTGCCTTTCTTGTACTTTACTCATTCTCATGCATATACTTTTTCATGCAATACATGTTTAATTGATTAATTAAAATTTTGGAACATTATTCTTTCCTTTGCCATTAGAGCAATATGCGACTTTGTTCCATATCTTATACTTCTTACTTTTTTCTGCCTACAAATATAATTGCATAGACAATTCCTGATTTTTATTTATGCCAATCACAGGACTGCAGGATATCATAACAAACGAAGATAAAACAAAACAGAACCGCCTCACTCAGCAACAGTGAAACAGCTCTGTCTTTATTTTATCATCTTTTGTATTGTACTTTTATTTCTTTTCTTCCCGCTCCATGCGGAGTTCTCCTTCTTTTATTTTTCCGATAATCTTCTCCAGCTGGCTTTCAATCACGCACAGGCAGCCGACGCCGTGGGCGCTGTTCAGGTTATCGAAGCCAAGCATCATCATATGTACCGCTTCCGCAAGATCATGCAGGTCGTATTGCAGTTGCTCCAGAATCAAATCCATATTGTCACCTCCCGTTTACCGTAGCTATTCTTTTTCTACAGAGTAACATATGGTAGATGTTTCCGCAACTGTTTATTAGAAATTTTTATTCTATTCCTATTCTGTAGTAACTGTGATCTGCTTTCCGTCTGAACGGGTCACTACCGCCCGGCGGGAAGTATCCCATACTTCTACCTGTTTTTCTTCCAGGAGCTTTAAAGTCTTTTTTTCCGCAGGATTTTTTTCAGAGCAGCAGATCACCACCGTATCCGGGTCTACCGCGTCCAGAAGATCTATAAGGGCATCTTCATATCTTCCATGGTGGGGCAGCTTCAGCCAGTCGTGCCTCCAGTCTATTCCCGTGGACAGCATCTTTTGGATTCTTGTCCCTTCAATGTCTCCTGCGAATAAAAATTTCCCGGAACCAAACGTAAGGCTTGCCACCAGAGACATGTCATTATCATATTCATCCTCTGTATCCATGATTTCATCCGGATCTTCTGCAGGATATATGGAAAACTGCATATCCCCCACCGCAAGCTGCTCCGGCGTTGCCACACGTCTGACGCCTGCATGGCCTTGCAGGCTCTCTAAAAACGCCCTGTATTCCGGCCTGCCGCCTTCATAATCCGGCATCATAACCGAAGAAATTTCCATATGATCCGCAAGGTAAGCGGCTCCTCCCACATGGTCTTTATCAAAATGAGTCACAAGCAGCAGATCCATTTTCGTAACGCCGCGGCTTTTCAATTCTTTTAAAAGATCCGCCCCGTCGTCTTCCTCTCCTGTATCAATCACCACTGTATGCCTACCCTGCTGCACGATCAACGCATCCGCTTTCCCTATTGACAACGCCGTGATTGTTAATTGTCCGTTTTCCTGCACCCGCCATACGCCTCGCGCCATCCCCCAGAAAACAAGCAGCGCCAGGACCAGGGCAAGACATGACAGCACTCTCTTTTTATTATCCATACTATGTGCCCCTTACATTAATCCCGCTGTATATCCGCCGGATTCACATGCACCATGCAATGCTTTACATCCGGGAAATGCGCTTCAATCGCATTGTGTACCTGCTCCGCAATCTCATGAGTTTCATATAGAGTTTTATTGCCGTCCGCGGCAATCTCCATATCCACATACATCTTCGCCCCAAACTGGCGGGTCATAAGCCGGTCGATCCCCAGCACGCCTTTCTGAGACAGGGCGATCTTGCGCAGCGTTTCTTCCGTCTCCTTATCGCAGGCTTTGTCAACCATCTTGTCAACGGCGTCCATGAAAATATCATACGCCGCTTTTCCTATAAAAATACTGATCACCACACTGGCTGCACTGTCCAGGATCGGGAAGCCCATTCGTGAACCCGCGATGCCAACAAAAGCGCCAACGGAAGACAAGGAATCCGACCGGTGATGCCAGGCGTCCGCCATCAGAGCGCCGGAACGAATGCGCTTTGCCGCCGCCCGGGTATACCAGTACATCCACTCTTTGGCCGCGATAGAAATGACTGCCGCCGCCAGCGCCATTATGCCAGGAATGGGCAGTTCCTCATAATTACCCTGCAGAACTGTTTTGAGTCCGTTTACACCAATACCCACGCCTGTGGCAAAAAGGATGGTCGCCAATATAATAGAAGCGACGCACTCCAGCCGTTCATGCCCGTAAGGATGATTCCGATCCGATGCTTTTCCTGAAATCCGCACACCGACAATTACAATGATCGTACTAAACACGTCCGAAGCCGAATGAACCGCGTCCGAAACCATAGCGCCGGAATGTCCCAGTATTCCCGTCAGCAGTTTTCCGACGGACAAAAGGATATTCACCCCAATGCTGACCGCCGACACGCGCATGGCAGTTTTCTGATTTTCCATGTCCATATTTGTTCTTTCCATAATGTCTGTCTCCTGATTATAGTTCCGTTTCAACGTCTTTTTCGTTTCTCGTTAGTATAGCACAGCTTTCTGGTTTGTGTTATTTAATCTTTTTTGAAGAATTGCATATTCCTCTGGTATTTATATGCAAAATCTGTTAGAATAAGACTCGGTGATAAAATGAGTACAAAAAAACAAACAACACAAAGGAAAAAAACACAAACTTCCAACCGTCCCGGCTCTGCCCCCAGGCGCAGGCAGAGCAAAAAAGCCCGCAAAAAACAGCAGCAGCTCTATCTGCTCTTAGGGCTTGGCATCGGACTGTGTGCCTGTCTCCTGATTTTCAGCATTTACAAGCTTAGCTCCATCTTTCTCGGATATCAGTCCGGTAGCAAAGAATATACGGAGTTACAGCAGTATGTGACTGCGGAAGCCCCCCTGCCTGATGAAACGCCGGCAGATGGGGAAGATTCTGAAGCACGCACTTCCAGAATCGACCTGGCTTCTTTAAAAGAGGTCAACTCCGAAGCAGTCGGCTGGGTCGAGATACCGGATACCGAGATCAGTTATCCGATGGCTCACACCTCAGATAATTCCTATTATCTGACCCACACGTTCAGCAATGAAAAGAACAAAGCCGGAAGTATCTTCATCGAAACGGCCAACAAGTCTGATTTCAGTGATCTTCACACAATCATCTACGGCCATAACATGAAGAACGGCTCCATGTTCGCAGGACTTAAGAATTTCAGCAAAAAAGACTACTGGGAATCTCACCCTTATGTCTATATCGACTTAGAGGACGGCTCCCACTGCTATGAGATCTTTTCCTGTCATGTAGCTCCCGTGACCGATATCACATATACGATCGGTTTTGCGCCTGACGATACTTACGCTTCCTTCCTGGAAGAAATCACAGCGTCTTCCGAGTATGACACAGGCGTGGAGGTAGGCACGGATGATTATGTTGTCTCCCTTTCCACCTGCACCAACGGCGGTAAAGACCGCTTCGTCGTACACGCAAAGAAGCTGTATTGACAAAAATCCTCCGGATTTTGCAAAGGCTGCCGTATTTTGCGGCAGCCTTCTTGTTTTTCCCCACAAACAGCCTTTCTTTTTAGATTTTCCTGTGGTAAAATAGTGCAGATAAATACTCTTCCAAAGGGGGTTAACTATGAAAACATACGAAATATGCCGTGAGACATTTCCTGTATTCCTTTATAAAGATTATGATATCCAGGATACCACGGATGAACTTTTGGTTACTTACCATTTTGAAATCCCCGGGCTGTCGGCTTTCGCGCCTGTATGGCGTTTTCCTAAAAAAAGCGGACAAAGCCTGTCGATCCAGGAGAACCGCACTTTGCAGGCCATGCTTTTTGGCCTCGGCATGGTAGAGCTTATCAGCTATTGGAAGATTGCCTGCCCGCCGAAAGTCGTCGTATCTGCAGGACCACTTGCAAAAGAACAGGTCTTATGGTGGAAAGATTTGTACTATCTAGGGCTTGGAGAATTTTTTTATACCAACCACATACAGGCAAACCCGGACAATTTTATGGAACTCACCTCTGATGCGCCGGACTTCACAGGGGTGCAACTGCCCTGTCATGCCCGGGATGGCTACCTGATCCCCATAGGAGGAGGCAAAGATTCCGCCTGCACCATTGAGATGTTAAAGCAAAGCGGCCATCCGATAAAGACTTATATCATTAATCCCAGAGGCGCTACTTTAAATACAGTTACGGCATCAGGACTTTCCATGGATGACAGTATCCACGCGATGCGGACGCTGGATCCTAATATGCTGTCCTTAAATAAAGAAGGCTATTTAAACGGTCACACACCTTTTTCCGCTCTGGTGGCTTTTTCTTCTTTGATCACCGCATATCTGCATGGTCTTAAATATATCGCCCTGTCCAATGAATCCAGCGCCAACGAAAGCACTGTGGCAGGAAGCATGGTAAATCATCAATATTCTAAAAGTTTTAAGTTTGAAAAAGATTTTCATGCATACGAAAAGGCTTATATAAAAAGCGGTATTCATTATTTTAGTATGCTACGACCTCTTTCGGAATTTCAGATCGCGGCATATTTTTCCAGGTTAAAAGCCTATCACCGCATCTTCAGAAGCTGTAACGCGGGCAGCAAACAGGATATCTGGTGCGGGCATTGTTCCAAATGCCTGTTTGTTTTTTTGATCCTGTCACCGTTCTTAAGCCACCCGTATCTTGTGGAACTTTTCGGAACAGATATGCTGGAGGATGCGTCCATGAAAGATTGTTTTGAAAAGCTTACAGGCCTGCAGAGTGAAAAGCCTTTTGAGTGCGTGGGCAGCAGAGACGAGGTAAACGCCGCCGTCTGTCTGACGATTGAGCGTATGGAACAGGAAGGCGAAAAGCTTCCCCTGCTCCTTGCATGGTATCGTACACAGCCTGTATATACAGCTTCTTTTCCCTCCCGGCACGCCTTTGACCGTTACTATGATCCGAACCACCTGCTTCCGGAAGAATGCCTGTGCATCCTGACCGAAGAATGTTATGGAGGGACACTGCCTTGCTGACGATTCTCAAAAACCTTATCACCGATAAACATATACTGATCCTTGGATACGGGCGGGAGGGAAAATCCACACTGCATCGTGTCCTGCAGACAGGAGGCTTTGCCTCTGTTACAGTGGCAGACCAGGCGAATGTCGTGACGGAAGATCCCAGAGTGCAGATTCTGTCCGGGGTTTCCTATATGGATACGCTGGAGCATTATGACCTGGTATTTAAAAGTCCCGGCATCGTCCTTCCAAAAGATCCTTCACTCTACACCTGCACATTCACATCCCAGATGGAAGTATTCTTCCTCGCCTACCGCGACCGCATCATCGGCATCACCGGTACGAAAGGAAAAAGCACGGTGACAACGCTTTTGTATCATATTTTAAAGGAAAATAAAAGGGATGTGGTTCTGGCAGGCAATATCGGAATACCGGCATTTGATATTCTGGAAGAAATCGGACCTGATACACGGATTGTCTGCGAACTTTCCTGCCACCAGCTGGAATACCTTAACCTTTCCCCCCATCTGGCAGTTCTTCTGAATCTTCATGAAGAACATCTGGATCACTATGGAACTATGGAGCGCTATATCCGTGCAAAACAGCAAATTTATCTGCACCAGAAACCAGAGGATAAACTTATATGCGAACTGTCTGTTTTTCCCCGCAAAGGGACCTGCAGGTCCCATATCTACACAGTTTCTGATCGCTTTTCCACCGCAGATGTGGTTCTTAGCGGTACAAAGATCCGTTTTGAACAGGGTGATTACCGAATCCCTCTGCAGGATATCCATCTGCTGGGACATCATAACCATATAGATATTGCATTTTGCTATGCCATTTGCCATATACTGGGGGTATCCGACGCAGAATTTGACCAAAAACTTAAAACTTACCAGCCGCTCCCCCACCGTTTAAGCCTGATCGGGGTGAAAAAGGGCGTCCGCTATTATGATGATTCTATATCCACTATCTGCGACACTACGATCCAGGCTTTAAAAAGCGTCCCGAATGTGGGAACAATACTGATTGGAGGTATGGATCGGGGCATCGAATATGATGAACTGATTGAATTTCTCTCAAAGAACCCGGTGCCTCATATTATTCTGATGGCTGATACAGGAAAAAGAATCTATCATGAAATCCTTACGAAATATCCGAATTTTTCCAGACCGCACAGGCTTATATTGGTAGATACGCTAAAAGAAGCCGTCCGTCTGTCAGAAGAAATCACAGCACCCGGAACTGCCTGTGTTCTCTCCCCGGCCGCGGCCAGCTACGGCTTTTTTAAGAATTTTGAAGAACGGGGAGATC
>CAJUMT010000157.1 GCA_910587495.1 uncultured Lachnospiraceae bacterium
TCCGTCTGTTCCCGAACCTGCAGAATCTATTTTATTATTGTATCCCTCCACATTGCGGACATTGGCCTCGGCAAATTTATTGTACCGGCCCATCATCTCCGCCACCGCCCAGTTCAACGCTCCGGCTGCTTTCTTCGGGTCTGTCACCACCGGAATCAAAAGGTGAGGAATCCCGTTATAAACGCTTAATTCCACCACTTTCGGATCAATCATAATCAGTTTGACTTCATCCGGACGCGCTTTGTACAAAATACTCATGATCAGTGTATTGATACATACGGATTTACCGGAACCGGTCGCGCCGGCGATCAAAAGGTGGGGCATCTTGGCGATGTCCGTAACCATAATATTTCCGCCGATATCTTTGCCCACCGCAAAAGCGATCTTCGACGGATGCTCTTTAAATTCTTTTGATTCAAACAATTCCCGAAGCATAACGACCGAATTTTCCTTATTGGGTACCTCGATTCCCACTGCCGCTTTTCCCGGAATCGGCGCTTCCATACGAATATCGGCCACTGCCAAATTTAATTTAATATCATCCGCAAGAGCAACAATCTTATTTACTTTCACGCCATGGGCCGGCTGAACTTCAAACCGGGTGACCGCCGGGCCCTGGCTTGCGTTCACCACGGTAGCGTTAACGCCGAAATCTTCCATGACCTGCTGTAAATGCCGCGCAGTTTCCTGCAAAAAGGCAGACGTTCCTTTTTTTCCGTTTCCTGCCCTGGGGGCTTTTAAAAGTTTTACAGAAGGAAACCGATATTTTTTCAAAGGCGTCCCCGTTCCTTCCTTTACAGGTGTCTCCAGTTCTTCCTTTATAAGCGTCTCCGATTCTTCCTTTACAGGCGCCTCTTTACTGCGTGCGGCAGCCTTCTCCGCTTCTAATTCCCGCTTGCTTAACGCGTTTTTGAGCAGATCTTCTTCATTAAAAGCTATATCATCCTCCAACTGCTGCACAGGTATTGTCTCCGGAACCGCCACCGTCTCCGGTTCAGACTCTTCCGCAAAGAGTTCTTCCGGAAAAAGAGTCAATGACGCCGGGTCAGGGGCAAGATCCTGTCCTGCGGTCAGCTCGATCAGACCTGCATCTTTTTGCCTGGGAATCGTCACATCCATGGTCACACCTGAAGCTCTGCGCCGGACACGCTGTTCTTTCTGTTCCGGTTTCTCCTCTGCCGTTCTTTTTCTTCTCTGGATATCTTCCCGGGCTGATTCGTATACTTTTTTGCTACTTTTGGACACGCCTCTTACAAAGGACTTCTCCGTGACCACCACGACACAGATAATCAGAATGCCTATCAGCAAAAGATAAGCCCCTATCACCCCGAAACAACTCATAAGAAATCCCGAAAGCAAGCCTCCTGCTAGGCCTCCGCCGGTCTTGTTATCCGCACAATAAAGAAAGGTCTCCAGAAAACCTTCCGCTTCTCCTTCCGACACTGTGAACATATGTAAAAGCGCCGTTAAAGCGACGCATCCTGCCGATACGCCCGCCACTTTAATCACAGCAGTCGGATTCTCCCTGTTCACCAATAAAAACAATATAAGAATAAGCAGCACCGCCGGAAAGATATAGGCAAAGAGGCCCAGACAGCCAAACATAAAACGACTCGCCAGTTTTCCTACCATTCCTCCGATTCCAAAATTACTGATTAAAAGAAATACCGAAACAATCAAAAGTGCCACAAGACGCACCTCATCCCAGATCCCGTTTCCCTTTTCCACAGCCGACGCCATACTGCCGTTTTTTCTTGATATATTTTTTTTCGCGGAAGCGCTTCCTTTCCTGCTTCCCGCTTGTCTGGTTCCACTCATAAACCGTCTCTGTCCTTCCGTACCATATATTTTTCATACAGGCACTAGTGTAACATCAAAATCCAAATCCGTCAAAGTTTTCATCATTTAAAGCGGACAAAAGAGGAACCGCCCCCTTAAGGCCGGTCCCTCTAAAGCTTTGCAAAAAATTTTTATGCGGTTTTTGTGTTTTTCCCTGCCAATGTCTGGATTCCTTCGATTACCAGTACAATCGCCAGCACGATCAGAAGCAGTCCAAGGATCACCTGCGCATAGGGACCCCAGTCGGTGCCGCCTGCGCTGATCAGTCCAATTTGGTTCTTTACGGTCAACGCCAGAGAACAGATCGTTACAACGATCATAAATGCCATAGGCGCCAGGAACATCTTATTGTTTCTTCCGATATTGCCAAGCCATGTAGCTACAGCCAGAAGGCCGATACCTGCCAAAAGCTGGTTCGCCGCTCCGAACAGCCCCCAGATCTTACCATATCCGGTCATACCAAGAAGAATGCCTAAAACCACCGTCAGGACAGTAGCAAAATACGGATTCACCATCAGCTTCTTAAATCCGTCATTCACATCTTTTACCGTCTGCCCCGGCTCCAGCCAGAATTCCTGGAACATAAAGCGCGCCAGACGGGTGGCTGTATCCAGAGAGGTCAGACAGAAGGCAGAATATGTAAGTACCAAAAGAGAATTTAATATACCATAGCTTCCCGGAATCACATCATTGATCATATGGGCGATGCCGCCTCCAAAAATCGCGGTGGCGCCTACCAGTGCGTTATCCGGATTCGCCGCGTTCCATTTGTACGCATAACCTACCGCGCAAAGAGTCAGTACAGCCAGCACACATTCCAACAACATACCGCCATAAGCAATCGGCTTGGCATCTGTCTCTTTATCAAGCTGCTTGGAAGTTGTGCCGGAAGATACCAAAGAATGGAAACCGGAAATCGCTCCGCAGGCAACCGTTGTGAACAGCACCGGGAACAGATACTGGATTCCGTTGCCGTTATCTACCGCAAACCCGGAGAAAGCCGGGAAAGTAGCATCGAACGAAGGATGTGCAAAGATTACACCAAAAACGGCTACCGCCAGCATCGCATACAGCAGGAAAGAACTTAAGTAATCCCTTGGCTGTAACAGAATCCATACCGGAGTCACGGAAGCAATGGCAATATAAACACCCACAATCCACATCCAAGTATTGGCCGACAAATAGATCGGATGCCAGTTCATACCGATTGCCATAATCAAAACGATGGCCAGCACGCCGACTACGGACGCAACGCTCATGGGCGCATTCCTGCGGTATACCAGAAAACCAAATACAATGGCAATCAGAATAAACAGCACGGAAATCATGGCAACCGATGCCGGTGTGGCCGATTTAGCCATATCCAGGGCGCCGGACTCATCATAAACCGCGCCAAACGTAGAAGCAACAATAGAGGCAAAAGCTGCAACTACCAGAATCAGCGTCAGATACGAAAAGATAATAAACAGCCTCTTAGCGCGACGGCTCATATTGGCAGAAATAACCTCTCCAATAGACTGGCCTTTATGGCGAATGGACGCGAACAACGCGCCGAAATCATGTACGCCGCCAAAGAAAATACCTCCGACCAATATCCAAAGCGTCACTGGCAGCCATCCAAACATAGCCGCGCCGATCGGTCCGGTAATCGGCCCTGCTCCGGCAATCGACGAAAAATGATGTCCCATAAGGACAGGTGCTTTCGCCGGAACATAGTCCACGCCGTCTTCCATGCTGTGCGCAGGCGTCTCACCTTTCTGTTCGCCTACACCCCACTGCCTGCACAGCCAGCCGCCGTAAAAAATGTAGCCACAGACCAGTACGGCGATACTGACGATCAAAAGTACTAATGAATTCATACTTGACTCTCCCTTCTATGTTTACAAACATAGTACTTTTTTCAAAATTTTCGCCGCTGTATGGCCGCTTAAGTTGCTGTCAATCCGATTTTTCTTAAGATCAATCACCACAACATGATAATCCATCCATCCATGCAACGAAAAATGAAAACTTTTGTAAATACGGCACTTTTTTAATGCCTTTCTTGCATCCTCCTCGCAGGAATCACAGACAAAGACCGGCGTAATAAAAGAATACATATGACCTGGTTCCGGACAGATTCGGCTCATACCATCTTCATAAACCCAATCTCTCCACTTTTCATATAATTCCATTGTCAGATGCGGGACATCCAATATATAGAGAAATTCTTCGCTGTCCGCAGACCAAAGCTCGGCCTTTCTGGATATCACATACTTCTGTGCATGTTCAAAAAAATCACAGCGCGCAACCAGCGGCGACTGTTCTTCCTTATATTGTGTGATATTGTAATAACCCGCATAGCTTTTCAGCATTTGGGATATAACAGCTTCCCTTGTTTCCGGCAGTCTCTTCTCCATATTATGTCCTAATTATAAAAATTATAAAAAATTTATAAACTTTCTAATTATTATAGTACAGTAGAGAGAATTATTCAAGTTATTTCTTAAGCATCCTTAAAAGTTTTGTAAAATATTCCGGAAGCGGCGCCTCTACTTCCAGATAATCGCCCGAAGTCGGATGGATGATTCCTAGCACCTGCGCATGGAGCGTCTGTCCCTGGAGATGATAAGGATTTTTTCCAGAGCCATAGACCATATCCCCTAAAAGCGGATAGCCGATGGACGCCATATGAACGCGGATCTGATGGGTGCGGCCCGTCTCCAGCTGACATTCAACATAAGTGTATCCGGACAAACGCGCAAGCACACGATAATGCGTCACTGCTCTTTTACCGTTTTTTTCATTGACCGCCATCTTTTTGCGGTCTATGGGATGCCTCCCTATAGGCGCGTCGATCACGCCTTCGTCTTCTTTTAATATTCCACTGACGATAGCGCGGTATTTCCGCATGATAGAATGCGCCTTTAGCTGGGCAGCCACATGATTGTGAGCCTCGTCGTTTTTGCAGACTGCAAGCGCGCCGGTTGTATCTTTGTCAATTCGATGGACAATACCAGGGCGAAGGACTCCGTTAATGCCGGATAACTGCCCCCGGCAATGATACAGAACCGCATTGACAAGTGTTCCTGACAAATGTCCAGCAGAAGGGTGTACTACCATCCCCTTAGGCTTATCGACAATTAGAAGATCCTGATCTTCATACAAAATAGAAAGCGGAATATTTTCCGCTTCGATATTCGGCTCCTCCGGCTCCGGGATCTCCACCTCAATCTGATCTTCTTCCTCAAGGCGATAACTGGCTTTCACAGTGCTTTTATTCACCAAAACCGCGCCCTCTTTCATCAACTTCTGCACATAGGACCTGGACCGACCTTCCAATACGGCGCCAAGATATTTATCGATTCTTTCACCCAGGTAATCTGCTTCTGCTTCCAGTCGGATCAGGCTCATCCTTTTCTTCCTTTCCATTTGTCCAGCAGAAATTTTAGTTCCTCATCTTTATAGTAAAACAAGATCAGTACCGCCAGCACTGCCGTTCCCACACTCACATAGATATCCGCCACATTAAAGATCGGAAAATCAATCAAACTAATATAAAAAAAATCCACCACATAAGAAAGTCTTAACCGATCCAACATATTCCCCCAGGCTCCGGCCAGAAAGAAGACGGCAATCAAACGAATGGGAAAAAAACGCTTATCTTCCGACATATACCGAAAGAAAAAGACGGCGGCAGCGGACACGAAAAGCCCTGCGATCAAAAAAAAGAACCGCTGTCCCTGGAGCATTCCAAAAGCCGCCCCCCTATTCTCCAGATAATGCAGCTCAAACACGCCCTCCCACAGGACAAAAGGCTCCTGTCCTTTCAAGAACAACACTGCCAGCCCTTTAGTGGCCTGGTCTAAAAAGATCAAAAAGACAGTCAGCAAAGCGATCGCCCAGGGACGGCACAACCATCGGTTCATCATTCACACTCCTTATCCGCATCCTGACAGACATAACGAACCGCCGACAGAAGCTCTTCGTCGGATATGTCTTTTGTGACAAACGCCTCTCCGATCCTTTTCAAAAGGACAAATTTAATTTTTCCGGCTTCCATCTTTTTATCCAGTTTTGTCGTCTCCACGATGCTTTCAGGCATAAGTCCCTGCACACGCACCGGAAGTCCATAATCTATAAGCGTCTGCTCCGCCTGTTTAAATTCTTCCGAAGAAATCAGGCCTCGTTTCATGGAAAGCCACGCGGCAGCCACACAGCCGACAGATACGCATTCTCCATGATACATTGTAAAGTCTTTCAGCTTCTCCACCGCATGGCCCGCCGTATGGCCAAAATTCAGCCACGCGCGGATGCCTTTTTCCGTAGGATCTTCCTCTACCACATGTCTTTTAATCTGGCAGCTTTCATAGATCATGGAAAGAAGCGCTTTATACTCCTTTTGGCATATTTCTTCATGATGATTTCCAAGCCACTCATAATATGCAGCGCTCTGTATGAATCCATGCTTTATAATCTCCGCCATGCCTGCAGAAAATTGCCTGTCCGGAAGGGAGGAAAGCGTTCCCAAATTCATATACACCAGCCTGGGCATATGAAACGCGCCCACCATATTTTTGTAAGCGTCAAAATCCACGCCCGTTTTACCTCCGATACTGGAATCCACCTGGGAAAGAAGCGTTGTCGGTATCTGAATAAAATCAATGCCTCTTAAATAAGTGGCGGCAGCAAATCCTGTCAGATCGCCCACTACGCCTCCCCCCAGAGCCACCAGCATATCCTTCCTGTCAAACTGGTTAAGGATCAGGTGTTCATACAGCGCCCTGACCGTATCAAGCGTCTTATGTTCTTCTCCTGCCGCAAAAGTAAATACGGATACTTTTGCACAGCATTCTTCTAACACCTTCTGAAGTTCTGCCGCATACAGCTTTTCCACCACACTGTCAGTTACAATACAAAGTTTCCTTACATCTGTATGAAGTGAAGCAAACGCTTCCGACAAAGCGAGGAAATCCGGCTCCATAAAGATTGAATAGCAATGGTTTCCGTCTTTGCTTACATCTATTTTTCTGCTTTTATGATTCATCATTTTCTCCTGTCACGAAAACAAAGAGCATCGGACGCTCCCATCTGATGCTCTTTACCATCAACTGTTTAAAGATACTCCCCTGCATATTTCTATATGTTCGGAATATCAAAAGCACCGGAAAGAATATC
This sequence comes from uncultured Lachnospiraceae bacterium, assembly GCA_910587495.1. Lineage (GTDB taxonomy): Bacteria > Bacillota > Clostridia > Lachnospirales > Lachnospiraceae > Hominiventricola. The sequence goes on from CAJUMT010000157.1 coordinate 6,997, forward strand.
CTGAATATCTCCGGTAATGTCCACACTCTTGGGCGTGACAATAAAAATATAATTGGATACTTTCTGAAGATTGCCTCCGATCGCGTAGCAGGAACCGGACGTAAAATCAATAATTCGCTGAGAGATCTCCACATCCAGCCCCTCAAGGTTCAAAACTACTGTGCAGTTACCCAGCAGCGTATCCGTAATCTCCCTGGCTTCGTCAAAATGCGTCGGTTTAAACACGCATACTTCCATATTGTTGCCGCCTTTTTTAGAACGCATAGGCGTGATCCTGGACTGCTGTTTAATCGGCCTTACTTTGCTGGACTCTGTCACCACATCGTCTTCCAGATCATAATCGAAGTCTTTTTCCTTCTTTTTAAAAACGCTTTTTTTAGGGCGTTCTTCGTCGTAATCGTCATCGTAATCATCATAATCGTCGTCGTAGTCGTCGCCAAGGTGCATTGTATCTATGATCTTGTCAAATAATCCCATATCAGCTCTCCTTTATATATACTTTCGCTCTCCAAATATTCCTGTACCGACGCGTACCATCGTTGCTCCCTCTTCAACGGCCACCTGATAGTCTCCTGTCATACCCATGGAAAGCACGTCCATATGCACATTATCAATGTTTTTCCTGCTTATGTCAACAGCCAATTTCTTTAAATCACGGAAAATCGGACGATTTTTTTCCGGATCGTCCACATAAGGAGCGATCGTCATCAGACCGCGGACATGAATTCCCGGCAAAACGGCGGCTTCGCGCACCAGTTTTTCCGTTTCCCCCATACAGATTCCAAATTTACTTTCCTCTTCCGCCACATTCACTTCTATAAGTATATCTGCTTCCACACCCTGTTTTACGCATTCCTTACTGATCTCCTGTGCCAGACGCGCAGAATCCACAGAATGAATCAGCTCCGCCTTCCCTACAATGTACTTTACTTTATTCCTCTGTAAATGCCCGATCATATGCCAGCTAATATCCTTGGAAAGGACTTCATATTTCTCACACAATTCCTGTACTTTATTCTCTCCGAATACTTTAGCGCCGGCTTGTATTGCTTCTTTGATCATCTCCACCGGCTTAGTCTTGCTTACGGCTATCAGAGTCACTTCTGAGCGTTCCCGACCGCTGCGCATACACGCCTCGCTGATCTTTTGTTCTACTTCCCTGTAATTCTCTTTAATCATCGTTTTT
>CAJUMT010000158.1 GCA_910587495.1 uncultured Lachnospiraceae bacterium
GATCTCCTGGTGGATGCGGTTTCCTGTCAGATTTATTATGCGAAAATCCACAGCGAATTTACAGAAGAGCGGATTGCCCTGATGACAGAAGCATGGCAGGTGGAAGAAGAAACAGATATGTATGCGGAAAGTAAAGGCTATTACGGCACGCTCTCCTATCTAAGAGACTGGTTTTCCAGTGGATGTTTGGCATACTATGGGGCGGATTCCTGTGAATTTATCGGGCCGGAAAACCTGTATGAAAAACTGGGACTTCTGATCCTGTATTTTGATATGGAGCCTTTATATATGGAGCAGTTCGAAGCAGAAAGTCTGGATACCGTCAAATACAGAGGGCTTATTATAGGATTTCAGGAAGTGGTCAATAAGATCCACCTTCTGAACGAATAAACGAAACAGATTAAGAAAAGGAGTACGCACATGAATTACATAAGAAAGAGAAGACACAGGACAAAAAAGAAAGCGCTGAAAAGATTTTTCAGAAAGATGCTCAAAAGATATGCCATCTGTTTTTCTGTGGTACTGGTTCTTGTTACGGCATGGAAGCTTACTTCTTTTGCCGTGAAAAACCTGTCCCCTGAAAAAGATCATGAGGCCGCCATACAGGAAACAAAAGAGATTTCAGATAAAAAAGAACCCTTACAAGAGACATTCAATTCTGATACAGTATCTTCCGGGTCGGAGAATCTTCTGCTGGTCAACAAAGACCATCCGTTAGATGAAAACTATCAGCCGAATCTAAAAAGAAACCGGGATTATGGCGTAGACGTGGATGCTTCGATTTTTGACGCCTTGCAGGATATGCTGGTGGCTGGAGAGAAACAGGGCTTGTCCTTTTGGATTGCTTCCGGGTATCGGAGTCCGGAGCGGCAAAGGGAACTTCTGGATGAAGATATCGCAGACCTGGTACGCCAGGGCTATACATATTCGGAAGCTTACGAAGAAGTGGTGCGTGAAACCATGCCGGTAGGATGCAGCGAACATGCCACCGGATTGTGCGTGGATATCGTGGCAAGAGACTACCAGTTCTTGGATGAAAAACAGGGCACCACAGAGGAGATTCGTTGGCTGCAGGAAAACTGCAGCCAGTATGGTTTTATCCTGCGTTACCCGGTCGGAAAAGAGGATGTCACCAAAATCTCTTATGAGTCCTGGCACTTCAGGTATGTAGGTGTAAACGCCGCAAAAAAGATCACGGAACAGGGAATTACGCTGGAAGAGTATGTAGAATCACTCGAATAAACGGAACACTCCAAATACCTTACCAAGGATGGTCACTTCGTCTACATAGATCGGATTCATGGAATCATTTTGAGGCTGCAGACGGTAGTGGCCTTCTTCTTTATAAAATGTCTTAACGGTAGCCGAGTCTTCTAAAAGGGCTACAACAATATCCCCGTTGTCAGCCGTATTCTGCTGCTGCACCAGAATACGGTCGCCGTCGTAAATGCCGGCGTTCACCATACTTTCCCCTTTTACCCTCAGCATAAAAGTCTCCGCATTGGGCAGATATTCGGTTGGGATAGGAAAGTAGGATTCGATATTTTCCGCCGCAAGGATCGGCTGCCCGGCAGCTACCGTGCCCACCAGAGGTACATTGCTTATTTCTTTGCGCAACATATAGAAATTCTCGTCCATAATTTCAATCGCTCTGGGCTTGGTGGGATCTCTGCGGATGTAGCCGTTTTTCTCCAGTGTCTCCAGGTGTGAGTGGACGGAAGAGGTCGATTTTAAGTGAACCGCTTCACAGATATCACGCACGGCCGGCGGGTAGCCTCTGCTTAAAATCTCCGACTTGATAAAATCCAGAATTTCCTGCTGCTTTGCTGATATTTTTCCATATGCCATAAATAGTCCTCCTGTTAAATGCCGATGTAAGTATCTCGAACATTCGTTTATTTTTTATTATACCATGTATGTTGTAAAAAAGCAAACAAATATTCGTATACGCTTTAACAATATTTTAGCACGGATTTTTTAAAACCCGCATTGCATTTTTTTCAGTATGTAGTATAATAATGTCGGGCTTTTAGGCATTATATTTTTTCGTCAAAAAGCCTGTATTTTTTGAAGAAAGGAAGTGCAGTTATGGGTAATTTGGGTGAATCGCTGATTGAAGAACTAACCTGTGAGACCGTCTTTACAGTCCACGGCATCGGCATATCCGAGTCTGTTGTGGTCACATGGATCATCATGGCCGCCGTCCTTCTTGCATCCATCTTACTGACAAGCCGCCTGAAAGTCGAGAATCCGAGCCGCGGACAGCTTTTGCTGGAACACGCAGTTGTGAGTATTCAGAATATCGGTACAGGGATCATCGGCGAAGAAGGCAGACAGTACGGAGCTTACCTGTCCGCAATACTGATCTATATTGGCGTTGCCAACACGATAGGTATTCTGGGCTTTAAACCGCCCACGAAAGACATGAACGTGACAGCTGCCCTGGCGCTCATGAGTATCGTACTGATTGAGTTTGCGGGCATACATAAAAAAGGCGTCCGCGGATGGCTGAAAAGTTTTGCGGAACCGATCGCGATCGTGACGCCGATCAATATCCTGGAGGTATTTATCAAGCCTCTGTCTTTATGTATGCGGCTTTTCGGCAACGTGATCGGCGCGTTTGTCATCATGAAGCTGATCGAACATATCCTGCCGTGGGTTCTGCCGATTCCGTTCAGTATGTATTTTGACATATTTGACGGGCTGATCCAGGCATATGTCTTCGTGTTTTTGACGGGACTGTTTATTAAAGAAGCGATCGAGTAAACTTTCATCTTCTTCCGAAGGAACGGGAAGACTGTCGCGAAACAATCAGAAAAAATAAATAAAAAATAAGGAGAATCAATCATATGTCAACATTAATCGCTATTGGCGCAGGTATCGCAGTTTTAGCCGGCATCGGCGCAGGAATCGGTATTGGTATCGCAACATCCAAAGCAACAGAGGCTGTGGCAAGGCAGCCGGAAGCGGAAGGCAAGATCATGAAAATCCTGCTTATGGGTTCTGCTCTTGCGGAGGCAACCGCTATCTATGGTTTTGTCATCGCGCTGTTCATCATTATTCTTCTGGCATAGAGAAAGGCGGAGTTTTAAAATGTTACGATTAGACATAAACCTGCTTTTTACCGTGATCAATCTGGTGATATGGTATATTCTGATCCGCATTTTCCTCTTTAAGCCGATCAACAATATCATCAGTAAGCGGGAAGCGTCCATCAAATCCCGTTATGATGAAGCCCAGGCGATCAAAGAAGAAGCCCAGGCAGAAAAGGAAAAATGCAGGGCGTTTCAGGCGAATCTGGAAGAAGAAAAGGCCAAAATTGTGGCGCAGGCCAATGAAAAAGCCCGTATAGATTATGACAATATCGTAGAAGACGCCCGCAAGAGGGCCAAACAGATTGTAGACGATTCAAAAAGAGAAGCAGAGTTTCAAAAAGAAAATATCGTAGGTCCGGCGGAAGAAGAGATACGCGCTTTAATTATGGATATCGCGTCCAAATCTCTGGCGTCTACAGACGATGATTCTGCTCTTTACGACCAGTTTTTGGAAAAAGCGGGGGAGATGAACAATGCAGGACTATAAGAGCCATCAGGTGTTGGACTGCGTGTTGGAATGCGTGACCGCACCAGATAAACGACAGCTGGACGGTATCCAGCATTTTCTTGAAAAACAGTATCCGGACTGTGAGATCTATATCACCCTTGTAAATAACCCGAAGATCATAAGCGGGTTTATTCTGCGGGCAGGAAGTGAAGAATACGACTGGAGCCAGGCAGGCAGACAAAAACTATTGGAAGATACGTTAAATTCCATGGATGTAAGCGGCAAGAATGCTATCTCATCGCAAAAGGGAATTATCAGTATCTTGCACGGACGTCTGGACGACGTGGAGATCAAAAGTAAAGAAGTCGGCCATGTCAGCCAGGTAGGAGACGGTATTGTCTACATTTTCGGCATTGAACACGCCATGTACGGAGAAATTATCCTGTTTGAAAACGGACTGCAGGGCATGGTACAGGATATAAGAATTGATGAGATCGGATGCATCCTTCTTGGCAGCGACAGCGGCATTGAGGAGGGAATGAAGGCAGTCCGTACAGAACGCATGGCAGGTATCCCGGTAGGAAACGCCTATATCGGACGGGTGGTAAATGCGCTGGGCGCGCCCATCGACGGAAAAGAGGGGATTGCCGCTTCGGATTACCGTCCCATCGAACAGCCCGCGCCGGGCATTCTTGACAGAAAATCTGTCAATACACCATTGGAAACAGGTATTTTGTCCATTGACTCCATGTTTCCCATCGGACGTGGACAGAGAGAACTTATCATTGGCGACCGGCAGACCGGAAAAACATCCATTGCCATTGATACAATTCTGAATCAGAAAGATAAAAATGTGATTTGTATCTATGTGGCCATCGGACAGAAAGCCTCCACAGTATCCAAGCTGGTAAACACATTGGAAAAACACGGCGCAATGAGCTATACAATCGTTATGTCGGCAACTGCCAGCGACCCTGCGTCTCTCCAATATATTGCGCCTTACTCCGGTACGGCTATGGCAGAATATTTTATGTACCGGGGACACGATGTGCTGATTGTCTATGATGATCTGTCCAAACACGCCGTTGCATACCGGGCGCTTTCCCTCTTGATGGAGCGTTCGCCTGGACGGGAGGCTTACCCCGGAGACGTATTTTATCTGCACTCCCGTTTGCTGGAGCGCTCCAGCAGATTAAAAGACGAGCTGGGGGGCGGCTCGATTACAGCGCTTCCGATCGTAGAAACCCAGGCGGGGGACGTATCGGCGTATATTCCGACCAACGTGATCTCTATCACGGACGGACAGATTTTTTTGGAAAGCGACTTGTTCTTTTCCGGTATGCGTCCTGCGGTAAACGTGGGTCTTTCCGTATCCCGTGTAGGCGGAGCGGCGCAAACAAAAGCTATGAAAAAAGCGGCGGGAAGTATCCGCATTGACTTGGCGCAATATCGGGAAACCGAAGTATTTACCCAGTTCAGTTCTGACCTGGACGAGGCGACCAAACAGCAGCTTTTATATGGAAGAGGATTGATGGAACTGTTAAAGCAGCCTTTGTGCGAACCGCTTTCTCTTCATGAACAGGTCATCACGCTGTCTGCCGCCAACCAGAAACTTTTACTGGATATCCCGGCGGAGAAAATTAAGAAATTCCAAAAAGATATGCTCACCTATGTAGAGCAGCATTACCCTGGAATTGTAGATGAGATTGAGCAGATGCATATGCTTTCCGACAGCCTGGCACAGAGGATTGCGGAAGCTGTGAAAGAATATAAAAGTCAGGTGGTGAAGCCAGATGGCCAGCCCTCGTGAGATCCTGAATCACATTAAGAGTATCCAGGATACGCAGAAGATTACAAATGCCATGTATCTGATCTCCTCCACAAAAATGAAGCAGGCAAAGAAACGGTTAGAAGATACCGAACCGTATTTTTATACGCTGCAGAATGTTATCAGTCAGATTCTTCGGCATCTGCCGGATATAGAACATGTCTTTATAGAAAAACCGGATGTGAAACGTACGAAAATCGGCCTTCTGGTTATGAGCGGCGACAAAGGGCTGGCAGGCGCGTTTAACCATAACATACTGAAAACTTCCCAGCAATTTATCAACAATACGGATAATGATGTAAAACTTTTTGTTGTAGGAGAGCTGGGGCGGCAATATTTTATCAAACAGAATATTCCGCTGGAAGAAAATTTCCTGTATACAGCCCAGAATCCTACTTTTAACCGTGCCCGCTGGATCGCTGAGAAACTGTTGGAAAAATACAAAAGCGGGGAATTTGACGAACTGCATGTCATTTTTACCCGCATGGAATCCAGTATTGTAAGCGTGCTGGAGGATCATATGATTCTTCCTCTGGTACGTTCTGCAGACGTGGATATTCCCTTAGACGTCCGACAGGAATATTTCTCACTGACTCCGTCGCCTGAGGAAGCCCTGGATACAATAGTTCCAAACTATATCACAGGCTTTATTTACGGCGCTTTGGTGGAATCTTTCTGCAGCGAACAATATGCCAGGATGACAGCCATGGAGTCCGCCACAAACAACGCCGAAGAATTGCTGCGGGATCTGAGAATCCAGTACAATCGTGCGCGGCAGGCGGCGATCACACAGGAGATCACGGAAGTCTGCAGCGGCACCAAGGCGCAGAAGAAGAAAAAAGGCAATAACAGCCAGGTACATTATCTTAATTCTTCTTCTTTCCATCTTGGTTCTGGTTAAGACGATTATAACTCTGATACGAGGTGCAAAATGGAAAAAGGAAAGATCATACAGGTTTCAGGACCTGTTATCGACGTATTATTTGAAAAAGGCAGCCTCCCTCATATAAAAGACGCACTGACTGTGGATAACCACGGAAAAAAATGCGTGATGGAAGTCGCGAAACATTTAGGCGGCCGTGTGGTGCGCTGTATCATACTGTCCGCCAGTGAAGGCCTCTGCAGGGATATGGAAGTGGAGCAGACCGGTGCGGGCATCCGGATACCAGTAGGAGAAAAGACTTTGGGAAGACTTTTTAATGTACTGGGTCAGCCCATTGATGACGGAGAAGCAATTACAGATACAGATCTGTGGTGTATCCACAGGAATCCGCCGCTTTTTAAAGAGCAAAGCCCCGCAGTAGAAATATTAGAAACAGGCATCAAGGTGATTGACCTTCTGGCGCCTTATGCCAAAGGCGGAAAAATCGGTCTGTTCGGCGGTGCAGGCGTAGGCAAGACGGTTCTGATTCAGGAATTGATCCGCAATATAGCCACAGAACACGGCGGATATTCTATATTTACAGGCGTCGGAGAGCGTTCCAGGGAAGGAAACGACTTGTGGAATGAAATGAAAGCATCAGGCGTTCTAAAGAAAACCGCCCTGGTATTCGGACAGATGAACGAGCCGCCCGGGGCGCGTATGCGCGTGGCGGAGACGGGCCTTACTATGGCTGAATATTTCCGAGATGAGATGAATCAGGATGTGCTTTTATTTATCGACAATATTTTCCGATATGTACAGGCAGGTTCAGAGGTATCTTCCCTGCTTGGTCGTATGCCTTCCGCCGTGGGTTATCAGCCTACGCTGGCAACAGAAATGGGAGAACTGCAGGAGCGCATCACTTCAACCAAAAACGGTTCCGTTACAAGTGTACAGGCAGTCTATGTGCCCGCGGATGACCTGACAGACCCGGCGCCCGCCACGACGTTTGCCCATCTGGATGCAACCACGGTACTTTCGAGAAAGATCGTGGAACAGGGAATCTACCCGGCGGTGGACCCGCTGGAATCCACTTCCCGTATCCTGGAAGCGGACGTAGTGGGTGAACTTCACTACGAAACGGCCAGAAGGGTCCAGGAAATGCTGCAAAAATACAAAGAACTTCAGGATATCATAGCGATTCTTGGTATGGAAGAATTGTCTGATGAGGATAAAATGGTGGTCAACCGGGCCAGAAAAGTGCAGCGCTTTTTGTCCCAGCCGTTTTTTGTGGCGGAAACCTTTACCGGTGTTCCCGGAAAATATGTGTCCTTAAATGACACCATTCGGGGATTTCGCGCGATCCTGGACGGCGAGATGGATCAGTATCCGGAAGCTGCTTTCTTTAACGTGGGTACCATCGAAGAAGTCGCCGAAAAAGCAGAGTCTATGAAGGGATAAAGGAGCTGGCCAATGAGTACATTTCATATAAAGATTATAACCAGTACGAAAGTATTCTATGAAGGCCCCTGCTACTCGGTGGTAATTCCGGCGCTGGACGGCGAGATGGAGATCATGGCAAACCACGCGGAGATGATTGTAGCCACCCGTCCGGGCGGTATGCGGCTTTGTACGGAAGAAAACAAAGAACCCTACCATGCCATCATAGGACAGGGCTTCTGTCTGATCGCTAACAACCGGGCAACCCTTTTGGCGGATCAGATCGAAAAGCCGGAGGAAGTGGACGCCAATCGTGCCAGAGAGGCTTTGGAGCGCGCCCAGGAGCGGATGCGCCAGAAACAGAGCATTCAGGAGTACCATATGACCCAGGCTGCTATGGCAAGGGCGTTGGTACGGTTAAAAGAGACCGAACGGTTTATTCATTAAAAAACAAGATGGAGCAGACTTTATGATCACTACACGCAGCCTG
>CAJUMT010000159.1 GCA_910587495.1 uncultured Lachnospiraceae bacterium
ATCGCGTTGGGATAGATCCGCTCCACCCTTGCGTCCTCAAAATGCGCATCCGTCCATACCTGCCAGCTCTCTTTTGCCGGCATGCCTTCCTGCCGCTCTCCATAGCGCGCCAGCGCCATACAGGATACGGTGATATTGCAGCACATAAACAGGATCAGCGCCCACGTCGCGACCTTCCCGAAGATCACCGGCAGCCTTTCGATCATCCGGGAAATGAATGGGTAGCAGCATTTGAACCAGACCACCGCCGCGATCCCCCAGAAAAAGCAGTACAGCAGATTGATCCTCCCGCCCAGATTGAAGGGGATCTCGCTGTAATCCCAGAACACCGTGCCGAATACCATTTCCGTAAAGACACTGCAGAAATATTCATAAGCGCCGCCCAGGAAGGTGCCTGCAAGAAACAAAAAACCGTCGGACCGGTTCCGGTACTTATAGAGCATGGCCGTTACCAGCGCGATGGCAAGCCCCCAGACGATGCTGAACGGCCCCCAGACCACGCTGCTGCGGCTCATCCAGACTCCCGCCGTGATCCGGCAGAAGATGGTTTCCGTGATATCCCCGAGAAATGCGCCCGCAAAGAAGAGCCACACTACCTTATAAAAGCCGCACCCTTCCGCAAAGGTCCCGAATACCTCCTCCAGCTCCATCTGCTCCACAACATGATACGCGTTGTGGATTCGTTTTTCTACCTGTACGGAGATCCATTTTCCCAGCCGCGCGGACACCTGCTCGAACCGGTTGTCCGCCGCCTCCCACCGGTCCAGGCGGCCGCTTTTTCCTGTCAGCAGGATGTACGTTGCCAGAACATCCACGGCCAGCGCGATCACCAAAGCCCAGATCAGGATATTCCGGAGCAGCACCGGCAGCATGTCAAAAAGCCGGATCAGGATCCGGTTTCCCCATCTGACACAGAAAAATCCAAGCGCTCCCCAGAGCAGGGACATGGGAAGGCAGATATAGCCGTCCAGATTCCAGCGGATCCCGGAATAGTCCCACCATCTCTCGTGATAATACTTTTCGATCCAATGCCCTGCGATCCATTCCAGCGATACCGCATAGATGATGCTTCCGAAAAACAGCCAGATCCCGGTCACTTCATGGAGGCCGATGCTCATCAGGACTGCCGCTGTACCGTAAATGATACAGAACGGTCCGTTGATCATCCCCCTGTTGACAAATTTTTTCTGCTTCACTGCCGCAGCAGCCGTTTCCAGAACCCATCCCAAAAATGAGTATGCCAGAAAGAGCCAGAGCAGCCCATATCCTATGTATTGCATGATGCTTCTCCTTCTTTGTTCAGATCACGTTTTCCGTTTATTCAGCTGCTTACCTATCCAGATCGGTGATGAACTTTTTCACTTCATCCGCTGCTTCAAAAGAACGGATCACCGGGTACGGCAGTTCCGCTTCCGGTTCTTTTCCCTGGCTGTACCAGATCCCGCACATCCCGGCAGCGATCGATCCCTGCACATCCTTTTTCACATGATCTCCGATAAATGCGCATTCCTCCGCCGCGCATCCGGCCTTTTCCGCGCACAGCCCGAAAAACTTCGGATCCGGCTTCTCCACTCCTGCTTCCTCGCTGGTCACCACAAAATCCACATAAGGGGCGACTCCCAGCTCCTCCAGCTTCCGATACTGGATATAAGCCGTCATATCTGTGCCGATCCCGATCCGGATCTGATCCTCGTGCAGAGTCCGGAACAGCTCTGCAATGCCGGGATAGGGCTTCATCTGCTCCAGCACCGTATCCCAGTATGTGCAGGCCAGTGTTTTCACATGGGGAAACATGGGCTCACCCAGCAGCTCCATCATGCACTGAAAACGGAGCATCCGGTTGTGGATCGCGGCCGTATCCGACCCCACCCGCTCCTCAGCCATCCGCCACGCCTTCCGGTAATATTCCCGAAAATGCGGTTCCTCCAGTCCAAAGGAACGCCGGCAGTAATCCCGCACCGCCTCCATCCCGAACCGGTTGGCCCTGACAAAATCATAGAGCGTGTTGTCAATATCAAATATCACTGTTTTTATCATTTGTCCGTCCTTTCGTTACGATACAGAAAGCCTGCCACTGGCAGCCTTTCTGCATACGATGGTATTCACGGTGCCTTGCATCTTACTGCAAGGCATCATATACTTCCGCCGATCTGATAAATCTTCCGCAATTTATCCACTCCATTTTCCACCGATGCCTCATGGAGCGGGTAATACTTTGCATACAGCTCTTCCTGCCCTATTTTTTCTGCAATCTCCCTGGAACTCAGGTTATATTTCCACTGCATGTAAGTATAGATATCCGCCATCCATTCAAAAATAAATTCATCATATTGTTCACTGATGTCTTTTTTGGTATCTGCCCGAACCCTCAGCTCACTCAGGATCTGTTTCGGCGTTTTGTTCAGGTATAATGGATTTCCCGTATCCATATATTTCCGATACGCACAGTTCATATAAGCAGTGATTCTGCAATGACACAATTCATTGTAATTTGTCACCAATTTCCGCTGAAAAATGATGACCTGCTTGCGCAATTCATTATAACACATGTCACCCATTTCAGTCCCCCGCCGATCCCAAAGGGCAGCACCCAGGTTGCGAACCGGAAGAGCAGGATCACGGACAAGGCCCTCCCGGAATCCGTAAAATGTGAAAAAAACAGCAGAAAGACAAACTCCAGCGCCCCTGCCCCGGAGGGTGCCGGGATGATCCCGGAAAGCATATATGCGACTGCCATGAGCAGGATCGACTCTGCAAATGAAATCCCGGTCGTTCCAAAAAGAAGGCTTGCAGGAATGGAATAAAAGAGCAGCATTTTCACGATCTGCAGCGCCAGGGCGCAAAGGCTCCGCCGCTTCTGTTTCAAAAAATCCTTCCCGGACCGGTTCAGCAGCCGGATCTGTTCCTTCCATTTTGAGAAACGTTTTTCCCAGGACGTCAGCTTCCGCGTCAGCATTTCCAAAAGCCGCTCCGCCCAGGAAGCGATCCTGTCAGAAAGCGCCAGTGCCGTAAATACAAGGATCACCCCGGCTGTCACCCCGCAGCCTGCCGCCATAAACAGCGCATATTCCCGGCAGACCGCCCTGGTATCTCCTTCTCTCCACAGCACCGCAAATCCAAACGTCCCGAGCAGCATGACGGCGGTCCTTTTCAGCATATACTGGATCATGGTCAGCACTGCGGCGCTTCCGGCCCCCATCCCGTTTTTATGGAGGTAGTGGATCTCCGCAAATCCCGAACCGTTTCCCAACGTGATCATACGGTAAAATTCACATAAAAATGTGATCCTGATCCCTTGTCTGATCGAGAGCGGACCCGCCTGCCTTTCCTTTTGCCCGGCATTCTCATGCAGCGCCTCTGCCCGGACCGGATCCTGTACAGCGCATGCCTGAGGCCGCGGGCGCAATGGCAAATCCCGCTCATAAAAACCGGAGGGGATGACCGCCCCCGCCATACAGGCTATGGTCATCCCCTCCACAAAATACGCTGCCATGGACAGCATGGCGCTCATCAGGACCGCGGCCGGTTCGGCCTGCCGGATCCCCTGGAAGATCTCGGCCAGGGAATCCCGGTAGAAAAACGCTGCCGTCAGAAGCAGACAAAATATCAATATTTTACTGACCTGCTGCCATTTGACAGGTTTCATATTTTTCCTTCTCATGGTTTTCCTTCTTTCCCCTGCGGCTCTTTCCTGCCCCTGCCTTTCCGGCGCAGCCGATCTGCGATACGGTTTTCGAGGACCGGCAATTTTCATGCTGCTGATCCGTTTGTGATCCGCCCTCTTTCCACAGCTGATCCGTACATGATCCACCCTCTTTCCACAGCTGATCCGCGGCCGACGCCCACCCTGCCGCATATTCGTGGCATTTTGCACAGAGATGCTCCGCGCTCTCCGGGGACTGCAGATCCGTAGAGCGTGCCCCGGTCTCCTTCACGATCCGTTCCAGGATCTCCGGATTTTCCAGCATCGGACAGGGACGCAGAGGATTGTCGTTGAAGGGCTGGTTTTCTCTGTAAGCCATGAACAACGGCTGCTTTAAGATCTCCAGCAGCGTATGGGTCCGGATATTCGCGTCCGAATAGTGGATGAATACGCATGGCTCCGCGTCCCCATTTGCATTGATATGAAAATAATTCCGTCCCCCCGCGATGCAGCCGCCTACAAATTCCCCGTCGTTCTGGAAATCCATGGTAAACAGGCCTTTTCCGGTTGTCATGTTCCGGATCTCCCTGACCCGCGCCATCATCCGCACCCGCTGCTCCACAGTGGGAAGCAGCTCCACGGCGGCCTCATTTCCCACCGGCATATAATGGAAATACAGCGCATAGCGGCAGCCCTTTTCTACAAGCAGGTCCACAAATTCATTACTGGTCACAGCCTCTATGTTCCTGGAGGTATAGCAGATGGAGGTTCCGAAGATCAGGCCGTTCTCCCTGAGCAGTTCCATGGCATGCATGACCTTTCCGTAGACGCCGTTCCCCCTGCGCAGGTCATTGACCGCTTCAAAGCCCTCCAGGCTGATGGCCAGATACAGATTTCCGGCACGTTTCATTTCCTGGCAGAACGCCGCATCCACCAACGTTCCGTTTGTATAGGCCAGAAACGCGCAGTCATTGTGCTTTTCGCAGAGCCGGATCAGATCCGCCTTCCGTACCAGAGGCTCTCCTCCAGTAAACATGTAGAAATAGATCCCCAGCTCCTTGCCCTGTCTGATCACGTCGTCCATTTCCTCGAAGGAAAGGTTCAGCCGGTTCCCGTATTCCGCAGCCCAGCATCCGGTACAGTGCAGGTTGCAGGCACTGGTCGGATCCATCAGGATCAGCCAGGGGATATTGCATTGATGGATTCCCCGCATCTTTCGGATCGTCCTTGTCCCGTGAAAAAATGCTTCAAAGCCCAGGTTGAGCGCCGTCGTCCTGAGCACATGGGGATCTGTTTCCGCAAGGATCCGCCGGACGTACCGGTTCAGTGTCCCTTCCCTGTCACAGATCCTCTCCTTTGCACGGTCATAGTCAAACTCCAGCTTCGCGCCGCTCATATATTTCTGCATCAGATCCAGAAGCCGCTCGGCATCCTGCTCCCAGTCCTTGTCCCTGTGCTGAAGCGCAATGTCGATCGCTTTACCAAATGCAGCCCTTCCTGCTTTGTGTGTCATCTCACTCATTAGTATATCCCTCCCGTAGAATAAATTCCCGCCTGATTCATTAAATTTTTGTACCTGTTCATTCCATCCACTATAATCAATTTTTGCCCAATAAAAAATAGACACTTTCCCTTTCATGTCTGAAAATCAGACAATCCTGTGAAAATGTCTATCTAAAGCTTTTTTAATCCTGCTCTCCGGCGCTTCTGCGGATCACTTCCTCCAGCATTCCCTTTTTTAATTCGCACAGCCTGTAAAAATCCGCCTGGATGTCCTCCTTCATTCCTCCGTTCAGCCAGTCCAGCACCGCCCCGAAGCATTCCCATTTGTAATTGCGGACCAGCACCCGCTTATCCGCTTCTTTCAGCGGATATTCCGCGAATGCGGTGCTGATATAGGTGTCCACCACATGTTCGCACACCCTCCACAGATACCGTTCAAACAGATCCCGGTTCGCCGAGTAAAGGTGTATGGCAGCGCGCCGGTTTTCCAGCGCAAAGGACACCGCAAGATCGATGCATTCTTCGATGGAGTCCACCGAAGGATGCTGCCGTACCATGGCCTCCGCTTCCTCCAGGATGATCTCCTCCGCCATGGAAGGCAGATCCTGGTAATGATAGTAAAAGGAATTCCGGTTGATCCCGCAGTCCTCCACGATATCCTTGACCGTGATCTGGCTCACGGGCCTCTCATTCAGAAGCCTGATAAAAGAATTTCTTATGGCCTGTTTTGTAAAACCTGGCAAGCGAAACACCTCCTACTCCATTTCAAACACAGAATCCTTTGCTTCTATATGATATCTTTTCTTCTTTCTCAGAAGCGGGAAGTTTTCCTCTCCTACAGGAATCCTGATCTTTGCCGGCATGAGTCACACCTCTTTCTGGACTTCTTTCGAAATTCTAACTGTTCAATATATCTTATCATAGAACTTTGGAATAGTAAAGCGGATCAGTAATTCCACAGCTCTGACGCTTAAATTTATTTTTTTCTTCCAGGCTATGAAAATTTCATATCTTCCACAGCCTTTTCTTAGTATTATGGATTCCAGGAAACAGTATTCCCTTGGTTTCCTCTATTCAATTTCCAGCTTCCTTTTGAATCCCCCCTTCCTTCGAGACCTGTTTATTGTAATCGTATCTGTATGTTCTTTTTTATTCCAATGTATTCTTTCAACCTGACAGCCTGAAAGGATTCCAGTATCTTCTGATGCTTTTGTTCCATACTCAGATGCATCCCTTCCCATAATCTTCCCCATGTCTCCATTATCTGTGCAATCATGTGCCCGATCTGGATCAGGTAATAATGGTTTTTGATCCCCTGGTAGTTTTTACTGAACAAGTGCTTCAAATAATATCCCTGATTCTTTTGGGTATTAAACCCTTCATTTTCTATTTTCCAGCGCATCCGCCCCTTCTCCACCAGATCGCATACGTTCTTTTTTCTCACCGGCAGACTTGTCAAAAAACAGAACGACTTTTTTTCCTCACGTTCGATTTTGCACATCCCTCTTTTTATGGTCCGTTTCAGTTCCTCACCATACTCCATCAAATTGATTTTACATCCGTTATAGTCAATCTCATTTACATAATCATACCAGTATCGGCCATTTTTTATTTTCGTTTCCTTTCGGTTCTTTTCCAAGTCTTTCAGTTTTCTATATTCCTTTCCTACTGTCGGGATACTTCCCTCCTTAAATCGGATCAGATACTGCCACCGGTATTCCCCGCATTTCCGGAAAAATGGCTCACATGCATACAGGCTGTCCGCACATAGGCAGATATTTAATCTTGGAAACTGCTTCTTCAGCTTTTCCATCAATCTCACGCCTGCTTTCCTTTCGCAGTCCTGCTTGTCCATCTCTTTCCCATCATTTTCCACAAATTCGGTCATAATACTTACTACAATCTTGGGATGCAATACCAACTTTGCCTCCAGGACATAGTAATAATTCTCGCGGTATTCTTCCGGCTTGCCTTTGTGATGGATCCGGTACATGCATTTCGGATCCAGCGGCTTACGGCTGCTGTGTAACTGGGTCCCGTCTAAAATGATCTGCCAGTGTTTCTCTCCAATTCGCGCCCCTTGGAACGCCTTGCTCCGCAGCAGGCGGTACACCAGTTTCCAAATGACTTCCTGCAGAGATTCCGGCTCCAATTTTTCCAGATACCGGTTGATGGTCTCCCAGTAAGGGAGCTCGCGGACGGTTTCTTCCTCTGCGCATAGTTCCCAGATATTTTCAATCATGAGATCCGAATTGAATTCTTCACTTGTTTTTCTCATACTGCTGATGTAAAATATAGAAGAAAGGATACGGGTCATTAGGAGCACGGCAGACGGATAGGTAATATAGCTTTGGTTTCTGGGATCCGGCAGTTTTTTCAGCAGTGGCACCAGATCCGGGAAGTAGTGCCGGATCAGTTTTGAGAGTTCACATGCAAGCTGGAGTTTCTGTAAGTTTTCCCGGGTTTCTTTTCTCGTAACCGCTATTCTCTTTTCATGTAAAAAACCTCCTTCTTTTATGGGTGAAGATATGTTGTTGGGTTAATTACATTATCTCTCATTTTTCCATAAAATGGGAGGTTTTTTTATGATTTCCTACCTTTTTGCGATTTTAGCCAAAGTCATCAGATAATTTCTGCGTTTCTTCTATTATAATATACGCAATACCCATAGAACACTCTGGTATTGGGGCCGAAAACCACCCGATTCAGATTTCTTTTTTCCGGAATTGCGCGTCAGACGGATATCTCATTAAAACTTAAAGTACGCCTGATCCGTAAAGAAACTTTTCCATAGATCATTTGGGAATGTCTGACAATCAATGACAGTAGCAGACCATATCCCCTGTTTCGAATGCTATCCTAAATGAAAATGGGGATTCCCTTTATCCAGATGAATGATTTGTCCCATGTTTGATCTCCCTTGCC
>CAJUMT010000160.1 GCA_910587495.1 uncultured Lachnospiraceae bacterium
GTATTGTCCGTATCGGAAATACAGAGGTATCAGAAATATCAGGTATTCAGTGCTCGGCTTCAGGCAGGAGGGGATACGATTCATGCGGTCTGGTTTAATATGCCTTTTCTGCGGAGATATTTCCCCAGGGGCGCCCAGTATATTTTTCGGGGAGTCGTAAATATCCGGGGCGGGCAGTACCGGATGGATCAGCCGGAATATTATACGCTGGCGGCTTATGAAAAACTGCTCCATGTCATGCAGCCTAAATATCCGCTGACTGCGGGCCTTACGGGCAACATGGTGGCAAAAGCGGTCCGGCAGGTATTGGAAGAACATACAGCGCTACTTCCGGAATATCTTCCTGATGATATCCTTAAGCATTACAATCTGGAAGACGAATGGGAAGCGATCTGCCAGGTACATTTTCCGGACTGTGAGGAAAAGATGCAAAAAGCCCGGAATCGACTGGTATTTGACGAATTTTTACTGTTTATTTTGGGAATCCGAAAGTTAAAAGAAAGCCAGGTTGTCTTGAAAAACGAAGCGCCTATGAAAGATGATGCAGATGCCGCGCGGCTGATGGAATCACTTCCTTATGAACTGACCGGTGCTCAGAAAAAAGTCTGGGCGCAGATACGGGCGGACCTTTCAGGAGGGCATGTCATGAGCCGTCTGGTCCAGGGAGACGTAGGCTCCGGCAAAACCATCCTGGCTGTCCTTGCTCTTACCATGGCAGGATGCAGCGGATATCAAGGCGCGCTAATGGTGCCGACGGAAGTGCTGGCAAAGCAGCATTTTGCATCTATAAAAGAATTGATGGAAACGCATCATATTTTGCTTAAACCGGTTCTTCTGACCGGTTCCATGACAGCAAAAGAGAAAAAAGCGGCATATGCACAGATTGAGAGCGGGGAAGCGAAGATTATTATAGGAACCCACGCGCTGATCCAGGAAAAAGTACGCTACCAAAATCTGGGCCTGGTGGTAACCGACGAGCAGCACCGCTTTGGCGTCCGTCAGAGGGAGGCGCTCTCGGGCAAAGGGCGGCATCCCCATGTGCTGGTCATGAGCGCCACGCCGATCCCCCGCACATTGGCAATCATTATTTACGGCGATCTGGATATTTCCGTGGTGGATGAACTTCCGGCGAACCGTCTGCCGATCAAAAACTGTGTGGTAGATGAGTCCTACCGTCCAAGCGCTTATCGTTTTATGGAAAAAGAAGCAGATAGGGGGCATCAGATTTATATTATCTGTCCTATGGTAGAAGAAAACGATATGTTAGAACTAGAAAATGTCACGGATTATGCCGGAAAGCTTCAAAAAATAC
The DNA here is from genome assembly GCA_910587495.1 of uncultured Lachnospiraceae bacterium. Taxonomy (GTDB): domain Bacteria; phylum Bacillota; class Clostridia; order Lachnospirales; family Lachnospiraceae; genus Hominiventricola. The sequence continues at coordinate 1,313 of CAJUMT010000160.1, forward strand.
TGCCCAGGTTTCGGATTGCCTGCCTGCATGGCAAGATGAAGCCAAAAGAGAAAAATGAGATTATGGAACAATTTGCCCAGGGGCAAATTCAAATTCTGGTTTCCACCACAGTCATCGAAGTAGGGATTAATGTTCCGAATGCTACGGTGATGATGGTGGAAAACGCGGAGCGGTTCGGCCTGGCGCAGCTCCATCAGCTTCGGGGGCGTGTGGGCCGCGGAAAAGACCAATCCTACTGTATCTTTATGAGCAAAAGCAAGGGAAAAGAGACAAAGAAGCGTCTGGAAGTGCTGAATACTTCCAACGACGGCTTTTATATCGCCAGCGAAGATCTGAAACTTCGGGGACCCGGAGATTTGTTCGGCATCAGACAAAGCGGAATCCTGGATTTTAAATTAGGTGATATTTTCCAGGACGTATCCGTCCTGCAGCAAGCCAGCGAGGCGGCAGCTGATCTTTTGGGCAGTGATCCAGGCCTGATTCTGCCCGCGCATCAGCCTTTGGCAAGACGCTTGGAAACCTATATGGCGCAAAGTGAAGAAGGCTTAAGTCTGTAGAACTTATTGTTGAAAAACGGCGGATATAGGAGTATACTGAAAGTACAGAAAACAACACGCTAAACTTGAACAGGAGGTGTAGTACATGTTGGCAGTATCATTCCAATCTATGATCGGTTATGCAGTCCCGGCGGTTATCGTCATTATACTGATCCTTGTCCTTGCTATGGGATATGTAAAGGCTCCGCCGGACAGGGCATTTATCATCTCAGGTCTTATGAAGGAACCAAAGATTCTGATTGGGCGCGCGGGTATCCGCATTCCGTTTTTTGAAAGGCTGGATAAACTTTATCTGGGGCAGATGACTGTAGACATCAAAACAGAACAGTCTGTTCCGACGACTGATTTTATCAATGTAAACGTGGACGCGGTGGCAAAAGTCCGGATTGATCCTACGACGGAAGGAATCCGCCTGGCGGCAAAAAACTTCCTGAACAAGACGCCGGATCAGATCACCAAAGATCTGCAGGATTCCCTCCAGGGAAATATGCGTGAAATCATCGGTACACTTACGCTGAAATCTATCAATACAGACAGAGATTCCTTCTCGGATCAAGTTATGGAAAAAGCGTCCAAAGATATGAAAAAGCTGGGCATCGAAGTAGTCTCCTGTAATATTCAGAATGTCACCGATGAAAACGGCCTGATCAAAGACCTGGGAGCGGACAACACGGCAAAAATCAAAAAAGACGCTTCCATCGCCAGAGCGCAGGCAGAGCGAGACGTGGCAATTGCCCAGGCGGAAGCCAACAAAGCCTCCAACGACGCCCGGGTACTTGCAGAGACAGAGATCGCCGAGAAGAATAATGAACTGGCCATTAAAAAGGCGGAGCTTCAGCAAATTTCCGATACAAAAAAAGCGATGGCAGACGCCGCTTATCAGATCCAGGAGCAGGAACAGCAGAAAGTCATCCAGACCGCGACTGTCAACGCACAGATCGCAAGGGCTGAGAGAGAAGCCGAGCTTCGCAAACAGGAAGTTCTGGTAACCCAGCAGGCCCTGGAAGCCGAGATTAATAAAAAGGCGGATGCAGACCGGTACGCGGTAGAACAGGCGGCTGCAGCGGCTCTGGCAAAACGGCAAAGAGACGCCGAGGCGAAGAAATACGAAGCCGAGCAGGACGCCATCGCCAAAAAGTACGAAGCCGAACAGGACGCCCTGGCGAAAAAAGCCCAGGCAGAAGCGAAAAAATATGAGTCCGAGCAGGATGCTCTGGCTAAAAAGGCCCAGGCGGAAGCCAACAAATACACCATGGAACAGGAAGCCGACGGTGTACGCGCCAGGAGCGAAGCGGAAGCTGCGGGTATCCAGGCAAGAGGCTCCGCAGAGGCAGAAGCCATACGCGCAAGAGGTATGGCGGAGGCGGAAGCCATGGAAAAGAAAGCCGAAGCATATCAGAAATACAACCGTGCTGCTGTTGCGGAGATGCTGATCAAAGTCCTTCCCGATATCGCAGGCAAGATTGCCGAACCGCTCACCCAGATCGATAAGATTACAATCATCGGAAGCGGCAGTGAATCCGGTGTAAGCGATGTGGCTGAAAATGTACCCGCAATTATGACCAAACTTTTTGAGTCCATGAAAGAGACAGTAGGCATCGACCTGGCCGAGATTGTAAAAGCGGATACATATGACGCAAAAGTCACCCGGAATCTGAATATTTCAGGCATACCGGATATAGATATAAAAGAAAAAAAGGAAGAAACTTCAGAGACGGAAGAATAACCTCTCAAATCCCAGGCGTGCGCCGTTGTTTTAAACAGCGCATGCCTGTTTTTATATTATTTTTTGATCCTGTAACCTTTCTCCATCCTGCCGCGTCTAACTATTGTAAAACCGATGAAGGTTCCGGAACCGACAGGAGAACAAGACAATGACCAAAAAAGAATTTACAGCAGAGGTATTAAAGGCGGAAAAAAGCCTGTACCATATCGCAAAGTCTATCTTAAGGAACGACGAAGACTGCGCGGATGCCATGCAAAACGCAATCCTTCAGGCATACAGCAAATTAAATACTTTAAAGAATGAGGCGTTTTTTAAGACATGGCTGACCAGGATTCTGATCAACGAAAGCTATCAGATGATCCGCAGCCGAAAATTACAGGTTCCCTATGAAGAATATATGGAAGATCAGATTTCCGGCGGCTTTGAGGGATATTCCGAGGTATATCTGGCAGTGAGCGAACTGCCGGAATTGTACCGGGTTCCGTTTGTACTGCATTATGTGGAAGGGTATTCTGTCAAAGAAGCAGGACAGATCTTAAAGCTGTCGGACAGTGCGATAAAAGTCAGGCTTCACCGGGCAAGAAATCTAATGAAAGAAAAATTAAAGGGGGAATATGGCTTATGAAACATATAAACTGGAATCGGGAATTTCCAGAAGTACCTGACCTGGTGCATCAGTCTGTGCTTGATACCCTGTCTGTATTGGATGGACAGGAGGTTAAAAAGATGAAAAAAACATCAGGAAAAAGATGGATCATATTGGCAGCCGCGCTGGCGGCGCTTATTGGGACGACCACGGCGGCGGCAGGGCTCTTTCAGTGGAATGAGCGGGCCGAAGAAGTCTTCCAGTCTGACGAAGAGACGCAAAAAGAGCTGATACAGAACCAGCTGGCACAGGAAGTATCCCAAAGTGTTTCCGATCAGGGTCTTACGATCACGGCAATCCAGACCGTCCAGGATAAGAACAGGTTCTACGCCCTGTTTGAGGTGGAGGCCGAAGATCCTTCCATGGAAATCACCGCAGACTACAGCCTTGATTACACCATGGATTTGGGCGGAAAAGAGGATACTTTCAGTGGGTTTGGATGGAGTTTCGTATCCGAACAGGAGGTAAGTAACCGCCGGTATTTTGAGATCTACGGAATCAAAAACGAGCAGTCCGAGGATAACTTAAAAATGGATCTTCATTTCACGGCTCTTAGGGGCGAACCCGCGCAAAAGGCGGGCGAAGGAAATGTGCTTATATCCGGTAACTGGGATTTTGCCCTGGACGTCCATGCGTCCGATGCCGTTACGCACAGCCTTGAAAAAGCATATCAGCTCGGCGGATACACAGTGCAGGTGCATTCTGTAGAATTGACGCCTCTTTCTATGACGATCGTCTACAGCGGCGAAGACGTCCGCACCATGGAGGCAGGCAAAGGCGTACATCTGGATCAATTGGATGAACTGACTGAGCTGTATCCTACAGATGTATGCTATGAAGACGGGACAGTAGTAAATGAAGGCCTTATGATTCCTCTAAAAGAAGGATTCTCAGAAGACGGGACAGAGTATCATATGGTTCTATCCTTTGATAAAGTTGTAGACGAGTCCCGCGTGACAGCACTTTTAATGGGAGAAGACAGAATTGATTTTTAAGAAAATACAGACAGACCGCGGCGGCGATCTGTCTGTATTTTCTTAAGCTTACACAAAAAGTGCAACTTTCCTTTGCAAAAATGAATCTAATATACGGATACAATTTTGATGCAAACCAATTATATCCTTTAATTAACAAATGAGGGGGACGCATAGTACTATGTTAAAAATATTGATTGCAGAAGATGAAGAACCGATCGCGAAGCTGATTTCCATGAATTTGAAAAAGGCCGGATACGGATGTACCTGCGCATATGACGGAGAAGAAGCGGCAAATCTAATGGAAGAGGAGCATTATGATCTGCTGCTTTTAGATATCATGCTTCCAAAAATCAGCGGTTATGAGCTGATGGAGTATGCCAAAACACTGGGACTTCCCGTGATTTTTATTACTGCCATGGGGACAACCGACAATAAAGTGACCGGCCTGCGTATGGGCGCCGAAGATTATATATGTAAACCGTTTGAAATTGTGGAGCTTTTGGCCCGGGTGGAAACAGTTCTTCGCCGCTACAACAAGATCGGAAAAGTCATCCGGATTCTGGATGTGGAGATTGATCTGATTTCCCGGACTGTATTGCAGGAAGGTAAGCAGATCCTTCTGACTCTGAAAGAATATGAACTTTTGCTTTTTTTCGCCAGAAATCCAAATATCGCCTTATATCGGGAAGTCATCTATGAACAGGTATGGGAGAAAGAGTATACAGGAGACAGCCGCACCGTAGATCTTCATGTACAGCGTTTAAAGAAAAAGCTTAAGTGGGACAAACATATCTGTGCTGTTTATAAGATAGGCTACCGACTGGAAGTATAGGAGACGACGCATGAAATTTTTCTGGAAGATTTATTTTTCTTTCACGATCCTTCTGCTTTTATCCTTCGGCCTTTTCGGGACCTGGATGATCCAGCTTTCCTTTGAAAAATCCTACCAAAGAGCGTTGGTGGAAAGTGAGCGTGAGAACCGAATGTTTCAACTCTCCTTTGAGATGAATATGAACGCTCTGGACAAAATTTACCGAAACGAAGAGATCATACCTGTCACGGCTTCTTCCGTAATAGAAAATCTGTCCAACAACGACAGTATTTACAGAATTTACAACAGTTCCCAGGAGCTTTTATATGAAAATTTCAGTCAGGTTACTTTTCAGGATACGATTTTGGATGTCTTGAATGAGGATGCTCCCTGCGGCTATCAGCTGGTTCGAAAAGACGAAATGACCTATCTGGTGTTTGCCTGCCGTTCTGTTATAGACAGGCAGGAATATTTTCTGGAAAACATCAAAAACATTTCCAATGTCTATGCAGAACGGGAGAGTTATTATGACTGGTATACAATGATTATGCTGATCCTGGCAGTCGTGGTTACCGTCCTTGTATTTGTTGTCACCCATATGCTGACGCGTTCCATCGCGTCACTTTCCCAAATTACCAGGCGTTTTGCTAATGGCGATTATGAAGTGCGGGCCGCGGAAAAAGGAGGTGATGAGATCGCCCAGCTGGCCTGCGATTTTAACGATATGGCAGATACGATTTCGGATAAAATTGATGAACTGGCCATGCAGGCGAAACGCCAGGAGGATTTTACTGCCTCCTTTGCCCACGAATTGAAGACGCCTCTGACTTCCATTATCGGATATGCGGATATGCTTCGTACCATGGAATGTACCAAAGAGGAGATGTTAGAAGCTGTCAACTATATTTTTCATCAGGGAAAGCGGTTGGAAAGCCTGTCCTTTAAACTTTTGGAACTGATTGTGACAGATCGGCAGGAATATGCCTTTCGCCCCCTGTCCCTGACAAAACTGGTCGATGAGGCGATACAGATTACCGAGATCAGGCGGCGGGAAAAATTGATTCTTTTAAATAAGGACTATGAAGAAATGCTGGTGGAGGGGGAGAAAGATCTTTTGATTTCCGTATTTACCAATCTTTTGGATAACGCGGCAAAAGCCGTAGAACCAGGAGACGTAATTCAGATCAGGGGAAGACAGTATGGAGAACAATATCTTTTCTGTGTAATTGATAACGGATGCGGCATGGAACAGCAGGACATATCCCGTATTACCGAAGCATTTTATATGGTTGATAAATCCCGTGCCAGAAAAGAAGGAGGCGCAGGTCTTGGCATGACGCTTACAAGCAGGATTCTGGGTATTCATAAGATCCGGTGGAAAATATTCAGCATTCCGGGAAAAGGAACCGCAGTTGCCCTGCGGTTTGGCAAAAAAAAGAACAGAGGGGGGACGGAGCATGAAAGTTAAAAATCATTTTTTTTGGATCTGCCTCACAGGTACTGTCCTTTTAGCGGCAGGCGTGATCTTTTTGCCCAGATATTTCAGCCGGAGCCTGGACCTTCGGGATTTAAACTACGCGGAAATCTCCGAAAGAGACGAGTTTTCCTTTTTGGAGCCGGGGAGCGGCAGTGTTCAGGATAATGTACATGCATTTAGCAAACTGGAAGAAAACGGAGAGAACCTGGTAAAGATATCATCCATAAATAACCCCATTCAGGTAAGCAAAGAATTGCTTCACGATATATATAATCAGGTATTAAGTGCATCTGATCAGGGCGTCCTTCCGGGACTTGACTATATGCATTATAATCCGGAAAATAAGTCTTATATGGATGAGGAAACAGGATACATCTATAAGGATATGAATGTTCTTCCGGCAAAAGCCTGGGTCAATTATGTAAAATCTGCCCAGTATTACAGCCTGACCTATGAGTCGGAGGATAATCCGAATAAAAAAGAAATGCTGAATTTCTGGTATTTGTGTTTTTCGGACAATCTTACCTTTGATTATCAGTTCCTG
>CAJUMT010000161.1:0-2063 GCA_910587495.1 uncultured Lachnospiraceae bacterium
AAAGGAGCTCCCTTTCTATATCTATTTTTCACCCGAAGAAAATTTTACACTATCGATTGAAGGAGAATTTTGACAATGAGCAAAGTGTTAGTAGCATATTTTAGTGCGAGCGGCGTGACCGCGAAGGTGGCGAAGGGACTGGCTGAGGAAATCGGAGCCGAACTGTTTGAGATTGAACCGAAAGTCCCGTATACGAACGCGGATCTTAACTGGCAGGATAAACACAGCAGGAGTTCAGTTGAAATGAATGACAAAAAGAGCCGCCCGGAAATCCGTTCCAGTGTGGAGAATATGGATCAGTATGATGTAGTGTTTGTCGGATTTCCGGTATGGTGGTACAGGGAGCCGTCGATCATCGACACCTTTATGGAAGCCTATGATTTCAGTAAAAAGACAGTGATTCCCTTTGCGACATCCGGCGGAAGCCCCATCGGGGATGCAGGGAAAAATATGCAGTCTCTCGCTCCCTGTGTAGGATCATCTATTTCACGACAACCACTTTTCAGTGAGGAAACATATTACTATTAAATTTCAGTAATTGATTAATTATAGGTCTTATTTCATCATCATTTACTTCTACATCAACAAAAATAACAATATCGTAGCAATCTTCATTTCTAAAATCTTTCAATCCGCCAAGTTCATTACAAATATAATAATCGTTAAAAACAATTTCGTCGGCTATTCTTATATTATGTCTAATTCCAAATTTTAATATATCTATTGCTCTACGCTTATATTTATCCATGTGTTTCAAAGCATATCTTAAACAGTTATTGATTATCGGGTTGATGGAGCGGTATGTAATAGAATCAGCTTGCATTTTTCTTCTGCTGCTATTCCCAAGCTTAAGCTCGTAAGGTTTTATTTCAAATATTGAATTAAACAAGTCATCATTGTCCAGCATTATTTCCAAATATTCATCCCGACCAAAAATACAATCATTTGTAATATAGCAGCCATTTGTAAAAAACATATTGTAGGAATCATAAATATCGTTGAACAGTTTTGCATCATTCATACTTGCAACAAGGCGGGCAAACTCAATACAGTTTTCAAAATGAATCCATGTGATACCTTTATCTTTCCTAAATTCAAAGTGGTTATGATACCATTTCAATTTTATTCCATATTCCTCGTGAAGATATCTAACACCATTAACTGAACGATATTCAACTACATAATCAAGGAAGGTTTTTCCAAATTCATCGGTTTGGGTGAGGATAGGTCTCCCATCATTTGCAAGCAATACATCGAATTCTTCTTTATACAATTTCGGGTCATCTAAATATGCGTAATATCTAAAGCCTTTATTGAACGGTACATTTTTCTTTTCAACAGGTAATTTGTACGCGCCCTCATATAGTAACCGAGCCAGTGAAACACCAAATATTTTTTCCAAAGGGATAATAAAATCGTATTTAAGAGGTCTTTCTCCTTTTAGCATTTTTGAAAAGTTAGATTTTTCTCTATCTGCAAATTTATATGCTTCTTGTCCTGTAATTCCTAATTCGTGAGCAATATCAACGAGTAAATGGCTATACATCTTAATTCCTTTTAATTCCATGTAATGGTCAATATTGCTTTTTAAATGTCCCATATCTGTACCTCCACATTCATTGTATATATATCGTATCACGAATGTTGTCGTTTTGGTAGTCATTTGTGACAACTTTTGTAGTCTGTTTTGCCTTTTATTAAAATTTATGTAAAAAAGTATATAGTCAAATTTGACAACAAATTTATAGTAGTACTTAAAATCCTTTTGGGCATAAAAAAGACACATGGTTTATATTTCTGTTCCATGCATCTTTACGCTGTTGCTTTGATATTAAGTTGTTGATTATGCAAGTTGCATAATTTCAGCTTCTAATTCTTTTATTTCGATATCAGGCAAATCCGGGAAGCAATCAGGTACTTCATCAATTTTTATCTTACCTAATTTCAAAAGTCTGCGTGCATTTTCTTTTGTTGCTTCCCTAACAGCTTCCCTTGCCGCTTCATTTCTCATATCTTCCATAATTTTACACATGGTAGCAACTCCTTTCTCGTCTTGCTTACAA
>CAJUMT010000161.1:2073-8047 GCA_910587495.1 uncultured Lachnospiraceae bacterium
GTACTGTCAGCCGCATGAACATCTAAAATAACCGAACGTCCTTGTAAATTTTTCAAGTCCTGTTGGCGTGTCTGTTCCGTTGTACTCAAAAATATCACTTTCTTCCACTGCCTTTATTATACATCTAACAATTCTTTTTGAAAACTGAATTTTTCGTGATTTTTCTAATTCCAGAAGTGGTATGGTACTCCTACAATCCGGTAATCCGTTTACTTCGGGAAAATGCATATTTTTCTGAAAATCCGGCGTATAATAATCAAAAGAGATTGCTATTAAAAACGGATTCCTATATAATATAACTACGGGGAAATGCAATAATTCACAAAAACCCGGAGTAAGGAGAAGGAAATGGAGACGATTAAACGTGATTTATATTTGAACCGATTGATAGAACGCCGGGAAAATGGCCTGATTAAGGTGGTTACCGGTATCCGAAGATGCGGAAAGTCTTATCTTCTGTTCAAGTTATATTATCAATATCTGCTGGATTCCGGCGTAGAGCCATCCAGGATTATCAGGATTCCGTTGGATGATGATGATTATGAGGAATATCGTGACAGCAAAAAGCTCAGTGGATATATCAAGGGGTGCATAACGGATGAGGGTACATGGTTTGTTTTTCTGGATGAAGTCCAGATGTGTAAAGGCTTCGAAGCAGTACTCAACGGACTGAATCGGAGGGATAATCTGGATATCTATGTAACCGGCAGCAATTCAAAATTCCTTTCCTCTGATGTACTGACGGAGTTTCGGGGGCGCGGAGACGAAGTGCGGGTTTATCCGCTTTCTTTTTCCGAGTATGTTTCCGCATATCCTGGAGATCCGAATGATGCCTGGATTGATTATTATAATTACGGGGGGCTTCCGTTGATTCTCAGCCGAAAAACGGACGAGTTAAAAGCAGGATATCTGATTGCTCTATGTAAAGAACTGTATCTGAAAGATATTGAAGAGCGTCACAAGCTGCGGGGAGATAATGTCATGGATACGCTGGTCAACATACTCGCATCGGCGGTGGGTTCTTTGACAAATCCGACAAAGCTTGCCAATACTTTCAACAGTCATGGAATTCGTGTCAGCGATAAAACAATTGGGGCATATATTGGATATCTGCAGGATGCCTTTCTGATTGATAAAGCGCAGAGATATGATATTAAAGGGAAAAAATATATCGCATCTCCCTTCAAATATTATTTTACTGACGTGGGTCTTCGGAATGCCAGGCTTAATTTCAGGCAGCAGGAAGAAAATCATATTATGGAAAATATCATTTACAACGAGCTGCTTGTCAGAGGTTTTCACATTGATGTGGGCGTTGTGGAGCATTCCGAACGTGATGAAAGCGGAAAGACAGTGCGTAAAAAGCTTGAGGTTGATTTCGTCTGTAACCGGGGCAGTCAAAGATACTATATTCAATCTGCCTTTGCCATTCCAGACAGAGATAAAATGCAGCAGGAGCAGAAATCACTGGTGCATATAGGCGATTCGTTTAAAAAAATCATAGTGGTCAAAGACCGGATTAAATTATGGCGGAATGAAGAAGGAATTGTAGTAATGGGGATCATGGATTTTCTCCTGACCCCCAACAGTCTGGAATTATAGTGGATTTAAGTTATGTGGCAGTTTCAATAGCATCCACAATATTCATCTTAGCAATAGAACGCAGCGGGATTGCTGTTGCCAGCAGGCAGGCGGCAACAGCGATCGTCGCCGCTTCGGCAATCGCCGCCGCGGGGACAGCCGTAAGCTGCAAGGCATCTGTCTGCGCCGCCTCGATAAAGATGCAGCAGATATAGCCCAGCACTGCGCCGATGATTGATGCGAAAATACCGTAGTAAGCGCCTTCCCACAGAAATGTTTTATAAAGGCTTGCGGCGCTCATGCCGATCGCGCGCTGCATACCGATTTCGCTGACACGGGTGTGAATGTTGCTGTAAACGGTGTTTATGATATTTAAAATTCCTATGATGCCGATAAAGATAATCAGTATCCAGCACAGCATTTTGATTTGTGCAAAACTTTCCGCCATCTCACTGAGGCTTTGGAGATAGGAAAGCCAGTGTGTTCCCGGATAGCTGCTGCACCAGTTGTCCAGCCAGTCTTCAAAAATATCTGCGTCGGCGTTATCCTGCAAGGTTGGGTAAACTTCTTCGTAGCCGTCGTTTCCAAGCAGTTCACAATATAGTTCTTCATTTACTATGATCTGCACGCCGTTTGTAAATCCATCATTGTTGATTGTGACCGGCGCATCTATGAGTCCCACCACACGAAGCATTTGATCTCCCAGCCGGATAGTATCGCTCGCTGCAAGCTCCGTATGCGGCACAGGCGTATCGCCGTAGGAAAAAATGATTGGATTTTTGATAAGGCAGCCTGTTCCGTCGTGCAGCGCCTGTTTGTCCTGGTCGGAGAGGCCAGGGGTTAAGCTTTGCAACCGCGCTTCGTCAATATTTACAAGCTGTAAAGTTTCGTGATCCAGCACAGACAGATTAGTTTCAAAAGGAGGTACGTCTCCGGCGGCAGGCATAAATACGGAAAGGCGTGTAGCAAAAAGGCTCTTTATATCCTTATTTTCTTTCAAGGTTTTTACGGCTTCTGCCGGAATGCCGGAAGTTTCGTTTGTAACTGCATAGTCGCTAAAATACATATCCTGCACAGAACTGCTGGCGTCAAGCAGCTTGGTAAAGCTTTGCAGGGCAACAAAGACGGTAATGCTCATAACCAGGGACAGAATCGTAATGATCGTTTTTCCCAGCCCGCGTCTTAAGTTGAGTCTTGCATAGTAGGCTTCAAAATTACGGATTCTGCGGTTCTTTTTCGGGCGGCGTCTGATCTTTACAGCCTGTCCTGCCATAGCGACAGTCGGAGATACGCAGGATGCATACCGGGCTGCGGGAAAGGCGGCCAGCAGGGCAAACAGAAGTGTGACCCCGGCGCTTATAAGGAGCATCGGCAGTTTTACCGCACTGGCAGCATGGATTGCCAGGTTCAGTTCGGAAATGCTGTCTGCCATGAAAAGATCGGGATTGAGAACACCGGCAGCCGCAGTCAGCGCCCCTTTGGCCGACCATGTGCCAAATGTAAGGCCGATGGGAATACCGGCACCGCAGAGGATCATAAGTTGCAGGGAAACCAGGCGGTAAATCTGTCCCTTTTCTCCGCCGACAGCGCGGAGCGTTCCGTAGGCCTTTATGCGTTTTGTGACGGAGATTTTCAGAATATTGTAGATGACCAGCCCGGCTGCAAGCAGAACGAATGCGCCTACCAAAATACAGGCCGCAGTCATAAAAGAAAATCCGGCGCCGGTATCGCTGTCCGCCGCCTGATCGTAGGAAATACCAACGGCGTCAAGCAGCACCCAGTTATATTGGATATACCGTTCGGCCACATGCAGATTGGCCGCAAGGTCATAAACAATGCGCTGAAAATTCTGCTTATCACGGGTCTTAAAATCGGTGGAATAAAACAGATATTCTTCCGGCAGCAGTTCTTTTCCCGTGCCGTTTCCGACAATTCCCTCGACTGTCCCTGATGCATAGCCGATATAGCTGTTTTCCAGGATTCCTGTCAGCAGGAAGTCGGCGGAATATTCTAATTCCGGCAGTGTCCCGTCAATAACAAATACGCGTAAATTCAGTGAAATCATGTCCCCGACCCCGGCGTCTATGGAAAGATACTGAAGCGTATCCTCAGACAAAGCAATTTCATTTGCTTTTTTCGGTAAATGCCCCTCTTTTATGTTCCCGACTGCCGGATACATGGATAATGCATGATCGTGATACTCCCGAAGATATAGAGACAGGCTGCTGCTTCCTAACGGAGCGCTGCCGACAAAGATTATATCGCCTACGTCTGTCAGACGGTCATCTTCATGTAGCTTCCTCGCCTGTTCTTCACTGAGCTGATGAAAAGTGGCATAGCGGTTTCCATTTAAGCCTGCCGCCTGCCGGATGCGCATAGATTTAAGGATTCCGACAGACTGGCCCACCATCGTTGTCATCATTGCGGATAGGATGACCGCAGTCAGCATCAGGATTGCCGTGATTTTCTGCGCTTTCAGATCTTTCCATGCGTATGTCAAATAAGATTTCATTTCGCCGTTACCTCCGAAAGAATACCGTCTACAATTACAAATTGTCTTTCTGCCATTTTGGCGATGCGGCTGTCATGGGTAATCACAACAAGTGTTTTTCTCATTTTTCTCCATATATTCTGTAATATTTCCATAACTTCCTTACTGCTTTTGCTGTCCAGATTCCCGGTTGGCTCGTCGGCGAAAATAATGTCAGGCTTCGCGATCAGGGCGCGGGCGATCGCAGTGCGCTGCTGCTGGCCGCCGGAAAGTTCATGAGGCAGATGGGAGAGTCGCTTTTGAATCCCCAGCAGATCCGTAAGCTCATTAAGATATGCTTCGTCGGGCTGTTTTTTATCCAGCAGTAAGGGCATGATAATGTTTTCCCTTGCGGTCAGGACAGGAAGCAGGTTGAACTGCTGGAAGATAAAGCCGATGCTCCGGCGGCGAAAAGCGGAAAGTTCCTTATCGTTTAAGCTGTATATATCTTTTCCGCCGTAGATAAGGCTGCCCGAAGTCGGCCTGTCCAGACCGGACAGCAGATGTAGAAGGGTGCTTTTTCCGCTGCCGGACGGACCCATAATGGAAATAAAATCGCCAGATGTAATTTCAAGATTGACGTTATGAAGCGCAGCAACGCGGTTTTCACCGCTTCCGTAGATCTTAGACAATTCCTTGGCTGTAATGTTCATAAAAAATACTCTCCTTATCTGTGGCATAAGGAGAGCATAAAACAAAAATCTCAAAAATCGCTCAAGGTTTTTGCGTTATTTGAAAAGAAGCAGTAATCGCCGCGCCATAACCTTGTCTGTTTTCCAGCAGGAGCGTTCCGCCGTGCTTTATGCACAGCGTTTTGCTGCTGTATAACCCCATGCCAAAATGAGCAGAATCTTCTTTTATTTTTCCAAAGGGTTTTGGACCGCTTTGCAGCAGCTTTACAGGATAACCGGGGCCGTCGTCAGTAACTGACAAATACAGGAAATTTTCTTTTTGTTCCAGGCTGATGATGATTTTGCTGCGGGCAAACCGGCTCGCATTTCCAATCAGGTTTTCTGCAACCGTCAGAAACAGTCCATGATCTAAGGGCACTGTTCCCTTGTCAGGCGTATAAATGTTTAGTTTTAGGGTTCCTGCAAGAAGCGCTGCCGTATCTTCTAATTCCGAACGTAACAAGGAATAGGAACATTTGTTGATCCGGACGGGCATTTGTTCTAATCTTTGGATGCTGCTCATGGCTTCTATATACTGTTCGATTCGTAAAGTATAGCTTTCCAGTCTGTCGATGGCCTGCTCGTCCGCCGTACCCTGCCGCAATAATTTTACGGTTCCCTTTAAAACAGTGACCGGATTCCGCAGATCATGGGAAAAGGCCGCATTCAGCTTTTTGCGCTCTTCGGCCTGCCGCCATAGCTCCTGATTTGATTTCAGGAGTTCTTCCCGCATAGTGTCAAACGCGGCGCAAAGCTGCCCTAATTCATCCTGAGAGCCAACCGGCACGAAAAAATCAAGGTCGTGGTTCTGAATCCGCATAATGCCGTTTCTCAGCGCGGCAATCGGTTGTTTTAATTTGATATGGTAATATAACATGCCGGAGATCATAAGTCCGCCTGTGGGGAAAATAATACAGGATACAAGCTGGATGATACTCAGCGTTGCTAATATATTTTCCTGCAGCGTTGTGGGTGCGGCCATTCGAACGATAGAACCACCTGGTAAAATCGCGACGCCGCCGCTGGGAAAAGAACTGTCTATGGCAGCGCAGACTGCAAAGACCAGCCCTAACAGCGAGAGAGCCAGTAAAACGCAGGAGACGGACAGAACGAGGAAAGATTTCTTTAAATCCATATGTTTCAGACATTCCACCGATAACCACACCCCCAGACGGTATCAATGTAACTATGA
>CAJUMT010000162.1 GCA_910587495.1 uncultured Lachnospiraceae bacterium
GTTGTGGGGAAGAATTTCTTCGATATAGTCGTAACGGATGGACATGTATTTTTCTGTTTTTTTCAGCGCTTTGTAGATCTTTCGGACGGTCTCTTTGAGATAGTCCGTATTGCGGTCCTGCTTTAAGATAATCTTTTCCCAGTCCCATTGGTCCACATAGATGGAGTGGACATTGTCGGTGTCTTCATCCCTGCGGATGGCGTTCATATCCGTATAGAGACCCTCTCCCACATGAAAACCATATTGTTTCAAGGCGTTCCTTTTCCATTTGGCGAGAGAATGGACGATTTCCACAGGACGGTCGTTTTGCTCTTTGATGCCAAAAGAGACAGGCCGCTCTACGCCGTTTAAGTTATCGTTCAGACCGGATTCGGGACGGACGAACAAAGGCGCCGACACCCTGAGCAGATAGAGCTGCTCAGATAAGGTCTGCTGAAAAAAATCTTTGACCGTCTTGATCGCGATCTGGGTATCGTACAGTGAAAGGTCGGAAGTATAGTTCTCTGGTATGTATAGATGTTCCATTTTGTTTCCTCCGCAAAATTAATAACGGCGCGTATGGTAGGCGCGCTCTGCGTCTACTATACCATAAAAGACGAAGGAGTGCAAAAGATAAAAGTTTATTTTTTTAGTTCTATTTTAAGGCCGGAAAATGCATCCGCCATGGGCGTAAGGAGAAGTTTTAAAGACTGCGTATTTCCGTCTTTTAAACTAACCAGGACGTCGATGGAAAAAGGCTCTGCGATGGCGTTCTCGCCGTCTTTCGTGAACCAGAACTCGATACCGGTACACTGGTCCGCCTGTGCTTCATAGGGAACCGTATATTCATTTCCGACCAGCTGTACGATGTGGCAGATGTCTTCATTACTGGGTTTAAGGCTGCGGATATAGTCGTATTGTGCAAGTTCATCTGCCGGAATCGTTTTGTTCAGGACAAAATAGCAGGGAACATCTCCGATATCCTCTTTTCTCACAGGCATATCCAGGCAGCGGTAGGTGATCGATTCGATTCCCTCACCTGTACATTCCAGCCACAGATCATAATTGATACAGCCTTTTTCGGTATCGCTGGAGGCCATTTTATATAAAGGCTCGGCGGTGTAGCGGATGGACGCTTCTTCTCCGGGCAGCAGCGTACTTTCAGATTCAGCTGCGTGGACAGTGATGGAGAAACCCTCCTTTTGTCCGGGTATGGACGGACTCCACAGGACGGCGGACAAAAGCGCAAGTATAAGGACGGCGGCTGCAAGATGCGGCAGAGTATGGCGACGCCTTATTGACTGCGCGGGACTGTGTTCTTCATGTATGTCTTTTATAAGTTTTTCCTGATCTGCATGAATGTCGTCCATGACTTTGATATAATCGTTTAAATTCATTCAAGATACCTCCCATTCTTTTCTGAGTTTTTTCCTTGCGCGGTGAAGCCTTGACTGCACAGTGCTTTCTTTTAGATGTAAAAGCTCCCCGATTTCCCGGACGGACAGTTGTTCATAATAGTAAAGATGAATGACGATCCGGTATTTACCCGGAAGCTCCATGACCAGATCAAAGAGATCATGCTGTTCTCGGATGCCTGACGGATGGATTTCTTCTAAGGACACCCGCCGCTTGTTCCAGACGCTTCGGTGATATTTTCTGCACTCATTTATGGTCACCCGGAGCAGCCAGGCTTTTTTATGTTCGCTGTCATGGAACAAGGTGGAGTCTGTCAGATATTTCAAAAACACATCCTGCAAAATATCTTCCGCCGCCGTTTTGTTCGCCGTATAAGACAGGGCGGTTCTGAACAGCATATCCGAAAGCTCCCGCACCGTCTCTGTGATTTCCTGGTCCGTGCGCGTTTTTTCTTTTTCCATCACTTCCTCCTTTCTGCCTGTCTTTAACTATAACATCCCTTAGACAGGAAAAATATTGCACTTTATTCAAATTTTTTTATGGCAGTGAAAAACTATTGTCTTATCAAAAAAAATAAATTACAATATAGAGTACAGTGACAAAATAAAATTCGGAACTTAAAAACAGCGAAAGCCCGGACAGTACACAAATCGATTTACAGGCGCATGCATTTGGCGGCTGGAAATTGATTTAGAGACCGTGTGCTGGGAGGGGTGGAGCGGAACTTAAGACAGCGAAAGCCCGGACAGTACACAAATCGATTTACAGACGCATGCATCTGGCGGCTGGAAATTGATTTAGGGGACGTGTACTGGGAGGGGTGGAGCGGAACTTAAATAGGAGGCTTTCATGCCGGCAATTTACGCACATTATATATTTGGCAAAAGAGTATACGCGGCTCTTCCTGCCAGTGAAAAACGCATAATAAAGAAAGGAAAAGACGCATTTCTTTTGGGCCTGCACGGCCCGGATCTTCTTTTCTATTACTATCCGGTCTGCAAAAACCGGATCAATCAGTCCGGCGTGCAGATGCACAAAGAGCTTGCGGCTGATTTTTTTGAAAAGGGGAGAATGCTTTTTAAGGAGGACAAAGATCCTGTCCTTCGCGCTTATCTGTACGGTTTTTTGTGTCATTTTATTCTTGACAGTGAATGCCACTCTTATATAAATTCGTACATAAAAGAACACGACGTAGGCCATCTGGCGATAGAGACAGAATTTGACCGCTATCTGATGAAGCTTGGCGGGCATGACCCTCTTACCTATATACCTGTACATCATCTGATCAGCCGTGTACACACCCGAAGACAGATTTCCCGGATCTTAGAGACTGTATCCCCAGGGCAGGTGGGAGCGTGTATCCGCACCTTTCGCAGGGTCATCACGTTTTTTATATGCAGGAAACCGGAGAAAAGATGGCTTTTAAGATGCCTGTCCAAAGTCGCCGGACAGGACAGACAGATCGGCGGGCTGATTATGGACGGGCAGGTCCATCCCGAATGCCGGGAAAGCAATCGTTTTCTTATGAGGCGCTTAGGTCTGTCAGTCCGGCTTGCGTCGGAAGAAATACAAAAATACAGCCACGCAATGGACGAAGGCGGACTTTTATCTGTCAGGCTTTATAGAAATTATGAGGAGGAAGAAAACTGATAAGAGATGGTGCTTTTAAAGCCCCATCTCTTCCGGTTGTCTGTTATGAAAGATAAAATAAGACGTAAATCCACATTCTTTTAAAAGCTTTACCACCCGGTCAAATTTATATCCCAGATATTGCGGTTCATGGGCGTCGGACCCCAATGTCACGATTCTGCCGCCCAGTTCCCGGTATCTTAAAATGATGGCTTTATAGGGGTTTGGCATCCCCAGACCGTATTTATATCCGCCGGTGTTCACTTCGATTCCGATATCTTTTTTGATCAGCAGTTTTAAGATCTCGTCTATGATTTCCCTGAATTTTTCATATGTATAATAACGGTTCTGATTAGGGCCATAACGTACCACATAATCCAGATGCCCAAACACGTCGAAGTTGGAATAGGCCGCCAGGTTTTGCAGGATACATTCAAAATATTCCAAATAGGCTTCGTCTTCGCTTCTTCCTTCAAAATAAGAAGGAAAATACGGGTCTTTGCAATGGACCAGGTGGATGGAACCGATGACAAAGTCAAAGGAATGGGAGAAAATAAGGTTGTGATGTTTTTTGCTCAGATAAGGCTGCAGCCCCAGCTCTACGCCGATGGCGAGATCAATCTGCTCGTGGTATTGTTCCTTTAAAATTAAAAGACGTTTAAAATACTCCTTTGGATCAAATTCAAAGAATATGCCGCCCTCCGTGTAGTCGTAGTCAATATGATCTGTCAGGCACAGATGCCGGATACCCTGGGCTGCGGCTTTCTCGATCATTGTTTCCGGCGGAATGCTGCAGTCCCCGGAGAAGGAAGTATGCACATGGTAGTCAGATAGGATCTTCAACGTCTTTTCCTCCTGTGTAAGAAAATAAATCCATCTTACATCATAAGCTAAAATTCATTGCAAGTAAAGAAAAAAATGTAGATTCTTTGTGATTGGGTATTGATATTTTCTGGGAAATTGGGTAAAATAGGTAACGGTTGATGTACTTTTAACAGGCATAGTAAGAGTTAAAAGTACAAAAATATTATTATATTCAACTTTGAGGAGGAATTGTGATATGGCAGTAAAAGTAGCAATCAATGGTTTCGGACGTATTGGTCGTCTTGCGTTCAGGCAGATGTTTGGCGCAGAGGGTTATGAGGTAGTTGCAATCAACGACCTGACTTCCCCGAAGATGCTGGCACACTTATTAAAGTATGATTCTTCACAGGGCAAATATGCGCTGGCTGATACTGTATCCTCTACAGAGGATTCCATTATTGTCGATGGAAAAGAGATCAAGATTTATGCAATGGCAAAGGCTGAGGAGCTTCCCTGGGGACAGATCGGCGTTGATGTTGTTCTGGAGTGTACAGGCTTCTATACTTCCAAAGACAAAGCATCCGCTCATATCAAAGCAGGCGCTAAGAAAGTCGTTATCTCCGCACCGGCAGGAAATGATCTTCCGACCATCGTTTACAATGTAAACCATACTACTTTGACCAAAGAAGACACCGTAATCTCCGCAGCATCCTGTACGACCAACTGTCTCGCTCCGATGGCAAAGGCATTAAACGACCTTGCTCCGATCGAGTCCGGTATCATGTGTACAATCCATGCTTATACAGGCGATCAGATGCCTCTTGACGGCCCGCAGAGAAAAGGTGATCTGAGAAGATCCCGTGCGGCTGCAATCAATATCGTTCCCAACAGTACTGGTGCAGCAAAGGCTATCGGCCTTGTTATTCCGGAGCTGAACGGCAAACTGATCGGCGCGGCACAGCGTGTTCCGACCCCGACAGGTTCCACCACTCTGCTTTTCGCAGTTGTGAACAAATCCGTGACCAAAGACGAGATCAATGCAGCTATGAAAGCAGCGCAGACCGAGTCCTATGGCTACACTGAGGATGAAATTGTATCCAGTGATATCGTTGGTATGAGATACGGTTCTCTGTTCGACGCTACGCAAACTATGGTTTCCCCGCTTCCGGACGGAAAGACTCAGGTTGAGGTTGTATCCTGGTACGACAATGAGAACTCTTATGTATCTCAGATGGTCCGCACGATTAAATACTTTGCGGAACTTGCATAAAATATTTATTAGACCTAAAAAGGTCCGGTCTTTGGGGCCGGATCTTTTTTTCATGATTGAAAGGAGTTCGATTCATGCTGAATAAAAAATCCGTAGATGATATTAATGTTAAGGGATTGCGTACCCTGGTACGCTGCGACTTTAACGTACCTTTAAAAGATGGAAAGATCACAGACGAAAACCGTCTGGTGGCTGCGCTTCCAACGATCAAAAAACTGATTGCTGACGGAGGTAAAGTGATTCTTTGCTCTCATCTTGGCAAGCCGAAAGGGGAACCGAAGCCGGAACTGTCTTTAGCGCCGGTTGCAAAGCGTCTGTCTGAGCTTTTAGGGCAGGAAGTAAAATTTGCGGCAGATCCTGAGGTAGTAGGTCCTAATGCCAAAGCGGCTGTAGAGGCTATGAAGGACGGAGAAGTGGTTCTTCTTGAGAATACCCGTTATCGCGCGGAAGAGACCAAGAACGGAGAGGCTTTTTCCAAAGACCTGGCTTCATTGGCGGAAGTGTTCGTAAACGACGCGTTTGGTACTGCGCACAGAGCGCACTGCTCTAACGTAGGTGTGACAGAGTATGTAAAGACTTCCGTAGTCGGTTATCTGATGGAAAAAGAGATCAATTTCCTTGGAAATGCAGTTAACAATCCGGTACGTCCGTTTGTAGCCATTCTCGGCGGCGCAAAAGTAGCTGATAAGCTGAATGTAATTTCCAATCTGTTGGAGAAATGCGATACCCTGATCATCGGCGGCGGAATGGCTTATACTTTCTTAAAGGCGCAAGGTTGTGAAGTGGGCACTTCTCTGGTGGACGATACAAAACTTGATTATTGTAAAGAGATGCTCGAGAAAGCAAAGAGTCTTGGAAAGACGATGCTTCTCCCGGTGGATACGGTTGTGGCGGATGCGTTCCCAAATCCCATTGACGCAGAAATTAAAGTTGAAACTGTAAAGAGCAGCGAGATACCTGCAGGAAAAATGGGACTGGATATCGGTGAGGAGACGGCTAAACTGTACGCAGATGCTGTCAAATCCGCTAAGACCGTTGTGTGGAATGGACCGATGGGTGTATTTGAGAATCCCATTTTGGCAAAAGGAACCATTGCGGTCGCAAAATCTCTGGCAGAGACAGATGCTACTACGATTATTGGCGGCGGTGACTCCGCAGCAGCAGTCAATACCCTTGGATTCGGCGATAAGATGAGCCACATTTCCACAGGCGGCGGCGCATCTTTGGAATTCCTGGAAGGGAAAGAACTGCCGGGTGTAGCGGCGGCAAACGATAAATAGACAAAAGGAAAAAAGGAGAGTGTTTAAAATGGCAAGAAAAAAGATTATCGCCGGAAACTGGAAGATGAATATGACGCCCACAGAGGCAGTTGAACTGATCAATACTTTAAAACCGCTGGTGGCGACGGATGACGCGGACGTGGTATTCTGCGTACCGGCGATTGATATCATTCCGGCTATGGAGGCGGCAAAAGGCTCCAATATCGAAATCGGTGCCGAAAATATGTATTTTGAGGAGAAGGGCGCGTATACAGGAGAGATTTCTCCAGCTATGTTGACTGACGCAGGTGTAAAATATGTGGTTTTGGGGCATTCCGAGAGAAGAGAATACTTCGCGGAAACCAATGAGACCGTCAATAAAAAGATGCTCAAAGCTTTTGAACACGGCATTACTCCGATCATGTGCTGCGGCGAAACCCTGGCACAGAGAGAGCAAGGTGTGACGATGGACTTTATCCGTCAGCAGGTAAAAGTAGGTTTTCTGGGCGTGACTGCACAGCAGGCGGCTACTGCAGTGATCGCTTATGAGCCGATCTGGGCTATCGGAACCGGCAAAACTGCAACCACCGAGCAGGCGCAGGAAGTGTGCAAAGGCATTCGCGCGTGCATCGCAGAGATCTACGATCAGGCAACGGCGGACGCGATCCGTATCCAGTATGGCGGTTCTGTTAACGCGGCTACTGCTCCGGAGCTGTTCGCACAGCCGGATATCGACGGCGGCCTGGTAGGCGGCGCAGCTCTTAAACCGGATTTTGGAAAGATTGTAAACTGGAAATAATCGTTTTTGATAAAAAGCCGGCTGCTTAGTCGGCTTTTTATACTTGAAAACTTCTGCCAACTGTGTTAGTATATAACTTGTTTAACTATAAATAGGAGGTGGGTAAGATGGCAATTTTGAGAACAGTTCTTATGGTCCTGTTTGTTCTTATATGTGTTGTGTCTGTTGTACTGGTGTTGCTTCAAGAGGGCAAGTCCGCGGGACTCGGCGCGATTGCAGGCGCTGCTGAGAGCTATTGGGGCAAGAATAAGGGACGTTCCATGGAGGGAAACCTTGTAAAAGGAACGATCGTCCTTGCGGTTCTTTTCTTTGTCCTTGCGATCATTTTGAACTTGAATTTTTAATCAGTCAAAGTTTTGGGCACTCTTATAGGTAAGAGTGCCATTTTTCAATTATAGAACAATTTCCAGGGAGGCGTAGAAAATGACAGAACAACAACCGGAAAAAAGCAAAGGAAAATTCCTTACGGGCGTATTTACCGCTCATGCGAAGGGCTTTGGATTTGTATCTGTGGAAGGTATGGAGGAAGACATTTTTATTAGCGAAGATGATGTACACGGCGCCATGCATAAAGACGTGGTGCAGGTACTTGAAAAACCTTCTCACAGCGGCAGAAGACAGGAAGGCGTGGTGACAAAGATACTGACCAGGGGTCTTACGCAGATTGTGGGGCTTTATCAGGAAAGTAAAAACTTCGGATTTGTAATTCCGGATAACGACCGCTTTTCCAGAGACATTTTTATTCCCAAAGATCATAATAAAGGTGCGTTGGACGGTCATAAAGTGGTCGTACTTTTGACAGACTAC
>CAJUMT010000163.1 GCA_910587495.1 uncultured Lachnospiraceae bacterium
GCCTAAAAGAAGCATGAAAATGGAATTTTGAGATATGGAAAGCCGTAAAATAGTTCCGTCATCAAGTTTCTGTGCAGAGTAAAACGAACGCGCCATCAAGGTAGCCGAATACCGTCTGCTTTCTCCATAGCCCGAAGAAAGAGCCTCACGCACTTCTTCCCGCTCTAAATGATTTTCCATTTCCGCAGTATCGGATGCACTGTCAAAAATTATATTTCCTTCTGTATCAATCCATGAAATACGGTAATTCTCCACGTTCAGATCACGGAGGTATGCAATACCCTCATTTGCAACGCCCCGTGCAGCAAGGATTGTCTGCATTCTTAGCTGCGCCTGTAAGGTGTTGGAAAAGTATTCATATAAAACGCCCATAATCAAGATGACTGACGCAGCAAAAACTGTCAATGCAACAAGACAGATGGAATGAAAAATGCGCCTCGTCATACTCATCATATTTCCGCCTTCATTCTATACCCAACCCCCCGTACAGTTTCAATATAGCTCCCACATTCACCCAATTTTGTTCGGAGTGTTCTAATGTGAACATCCACAGTTCGGGTTTCCCCTATGTAATCAACATCCCATATCATTGCAAGAAGCTGATCGCGTGTAAATACCCGTCCGGGATTTTCCATAAAAGTGCGGAGCAGATTATATTCTTTTAGTGTCAATTGAATCCGTTCATTGTTTACCAGTACAATATACGTTTCCAAATTCAATGCCAAATTTCCGATTCTGAGCATTTTCATTTCTTCTTTAGGGCTTGCACGGCGCAGTACTGCCCTGACGCGGGAAATCATTTCCATCATGCCAAAGGGCTTTGTAAGATAATCATCAGCGCCCAGATCAAGCCCTGTTACTTTGTCATATTCGGTTCCTTTAGCTGTCGCCATAATTACAGGTATATCTTTTGTCGCCGACTGCATACGAAGCTTTTTTAATATGGAAATGCCGTCTTCACCGGGAAGCATTATATCAAGCATAATAAGCTGCGGCTTTTCTGACTGCAAAGTATCAAAAAGACTGCTGCCGCAGTCGAAACCTCTGGCCGCAAACCCTGCAGAGTTTAATGTGTATATCATCAGCTCACGGACAGAACTGTCGTCCTCTACACAATAAATCATGTACATCCGCTCCTTTATTCCTGTGTCTATATTCCAAGCCCAATCATATCACATTGCCTGTATTTCATCAATGGCAGACTTCTTTGAAAATCAATGTAACTGCCTGAAAGTCCCCTGAAATGTTTTTAAATAACCCTGTCAGTCCAATCCCTGCATACATCAATTCAGAACCTGAATATTCCATATAGTTATTTTCATATGCCTGATTTTGAACTTCTAATCTGTATATTTTCTTTTCATCTAATCCTTTCATCCGCCATATTCCGAAACCCTGATTCGCCTCATTCCATATCCGATAGCAGCTGGCAATCGCTTCTGTCCGTTCCCTGTTTACGCAGATCCACGCCGCATATTTCTTTTCCCAGGGATTCTGCATACGATAAAATGTCCCTTTCTGAATCAATTCTCTGTATGCTTTCATAAATTTAATCTGTTCCCTTACTTCCTCTTTTTCTAAGTCTGACAGCAAATTCAAATCCAGTTCATAGCCAAAAGCGCCGTAACAGGCTACCTGAAAACGCATACTCAAAGATGTACTCCTGCCAACCTGCTGATTGGGTACTGCTGAAACATGGGCTCCCATGCAACTGAGCGGATATGCATACGACGTGCCATACTGTATTTTTATCCTTTCCACCGCGTCAGAATTATCGCTTGTCCACGCCTGCGGCGCATAATATAACATTCCTGGATCAAACCTTGCCCCGCCGCTGGAGCAGGATTCAAACAGTACATATGGAAATTCATTCGTCAGCCGTTCATAGAGACTGTAAAGCCCTAAAATATACCGGTGCATGACCTCACCCTGCCTGCGGTTCTCCCCTCCGCCGCTGAAGCATTCCGTCATATAACGGTTCATATCCCATTTTATATAAGAAACATCTGCCCCGTTTAATATAGAAACGATCGCATGATAAATATATTCCTTTACATCGCTGCGTGTCAGATCCAATGTATATTGATGCCGGCTGTGGGAACTGCCCCTGCCCGGCGTCTGGAGAATCCAGTCCGGATGCGCGCGGTACAGCTCACTGTCCTTGTTTACCATTTCCGGTTCGATCCAGAGCCCGAATTTCATTCCCATTTTATGGATTTTATCCGCCAGCCCTTTGATTCCATCCGGCAGTTTTTTTCTGTTTGCACTCCAATCCCCCAGACCTGCATGGTCATTGTTTCTTTCGCCAAACCAGCCGTCATCCAATACAAACAATTCACACCCAAGCTTCTGCCCTCCGACTGCGATCTCCAATATTTTTTCCTCATCAAAATCAAACTCCGTCGCTTCCCAGTTGTTCAAAAGTATGGGACGCGCTCTGTCGCGCCAATAGCCGCGCGCAAGTCTAGTGCGGTAAAGCCTGTGATAGACCTGGCTCATCCGGTTCAGCCCCTGCCGGGAATAAACCATTACAACTTCCGGCGTCTGAAAGCTTTCCTTCTCGTGCAGTTCCCACTCAAACAGATCAGGATGTATACCCATCATAACCCTTGCCATGTCATGCGTATCCACTTCTACCTGCGCGAGAAAATTTCCGCTGTACACAAGGCTGAATCCATACACTTCCCCTGAATCCTCCGATGCGTCCGGCCTTTTCAAAACCAGAAACGGATTGTGTTCGGCACTACTTGCCCCTCTCATGCTGTAAACCGACTGAACCCCCTGCTCCAGCCTTCGGATCTTCGGATGCCTCTCCCTGGCCCATGCGCCGGAAAACTGAACCATGTCAAAATCATAGTCCGGGAAATCAATACTCATGCTCATAACCCGTTTTAATACTGCCGGAGAGCCGCTGTCCTTGATATACTTAACACTCCTTGTGATTACAGGCTCATTCTCGTACAGGGTATAGCTTAAAATGATCCTCATATTCAGCAGTGCATCATACAGAACCAGTTCCAGGGTCTGTGCTTCCTTTTCATCCTCCACATAAGTGGCTGGCAGCCCTTCCAACTGTTTTTTCCCGTTGAAAATATAGTGATTCTCATACTTAAAATCTACGATTTTACTTCCATTATCCTGCTGTATCGAAACAGCAGGATAACGAAAATCCGTGGTGCCATAAGAAGGATATTCCTGTCTGGTATGCTGAAGGGAAAATTCCGTATCCCCCTCAAACACATACGCCGCCAAAGAGCGAAGTCCGCCTTCTTGCATATAGGCAAAAGAACTCCTGTCCTCTATTCTTCTTCCAAAATACATCTGGCCTGGCTGTCCGTTCGGCAGTATGCTGATAATATAGCTGATCTCATTGTTATACAAATGAAACTCTTTTGAACTCTGATGATATACGATCGCCATACAACTGCGTATCCTCTCTTTATTTTATAATTTTCCACCCGAAGTAGCAATTCCTTCGATGAATTGTTTCTGAAAAATGATGTATACAATCAGCATCGGAGCAATCGCCAGAACAGAAGCTGCCATCAGTTCCGGATAATTTACAGAATAAGCGCTGGATATTTTGGCTAGGGCAGACGACAGTGTAGCAGCATTGGACTCCGTATTCACGATCAACGGCCACATCAAATCCTTGAAAGCGAATAATGCTGAAAATATCCCCAAAGCTACCAGGCCTGATCTGGTAAGAGGAAGCATTACCTTATAAAATGTCTGCCATACATTGCACCCGTCCAGTCTTGCTGATTCTTCCAGCTCCTTCGGCAGTCCCATAAAAAACTGTCTCAGCAGAAAAGTTCCAAATGCACTGACAATGCCCGGAAAAACAAGCGCAAATATTGTATTTCTCATTCCCAGCTTGTCAACCATCAGGTATTGCGGAATAATGAATATCTGAACCGGAACCATCATCTGGAACATCACCAGGCCAAACCCCAGTTTTTTTCCCGGAAACTCCAGACGTGCAAACGCATACGCCGCCATTGCACTGAACATGACGGCGCACAGCACGCGCAGTCCCATCATGGCAAACGTATTGATATACAGCCGGATAAAATCATTTTTACCCGCAACCGACTGAAAATTTTCCCACTGCGGATCTGCGGGAAGAAACCGGAATGGATTCATGGCCGTAGACTCTGTCACTGTTTTCAATGAGGTCAAAACCATCCATACAAGCGGCATGACCATAACCAGCGCACCCAGAATTAACAAAACATAGATCATGATCGTCCTTATTGTTCTTTCTCTTTTCATCTTTCCATCCTTTCTACATATAGTTAACCCACTTATCCTGCAGCTTGTTCTGTATGACTGTAATGATCATAATAATAGCCAGAAGCAACATAATGATCGCTGATCCATATCCTTTATTAGAATACTTAAAAGAATTATTATAAAACAAATATACGAGCGATACAGTAGCGTTATAGGATGGACTTGTCACGTCAATCATCATATATATCACATCAAATACCTGCATTGCCGTAATAATGCTCGTTACAAGAACAAAAAACAGGGTTGGAGATATCAATGGAAGCGTAATATAGAAAAACTGTGTCCACGGCTTTGCTCCGTCAATATTAGACGCCTCATAATAGTCTTTCGGTATCTCCTGCAATCCTGCCAGAAGAAGAACCATGCTGTATCCTACCGTACTCCATACACCGATAATGATGATGGATATCATGGCAATATGGGGATCATCAATCCAGTTTACTTTTGACACGCCTATGCTTTGCAGGAAATAATTGATAAGGCCATAATCTTTATTATAAAGCCATTTCCACACCATGGTCACCGCCGCGGGTGCCGCTACCATAGGTATAAAATAAATCGTCCGAAATATCCCTTTCCCCTTCAATTTGCCATTCAGCAAAACGGCAATGAAAAGAGCCAGCGCAACTGTAATCGGGACAACGCCCAATGTATACACCAGTGTGTTCCTGACTGCGCACCACACCTGTTCATCACTGACCAGTTTCTGATAATTCTCAAGGCCGACAAAAATATTTCCTTTTCCAAAAGCGCCGCTTTTAAAGAAACTCAGATATAATGTCTGAAAAATAGGTATAATATTCAGAACTATTAAACCGATCATCGTTGGGGCAATCATAAACCATGCCCATTTATATTCGTCCCATTTCCTTTTTGTTATTCTCGCTTTTAGTCTTTGCTTTTTTTCCATATCCGCTTCTCCTGTTAAAAAGAGAGGATGTTCCAAAGCCATGAATGTTCACATTCACAAGAAGGGACATCCTCTTAATAATCTGGTTCTGCTGTTGTTTTCTTCTACTGCTCTTCTGCGATAGCCTCGTTCATCATCTTTGCAGTTTTTTCACATGCTGCCTGCAAATCTTCTTTTCCGGCGTAGGCGCCCTTTAACAGTTCATACGCTTTATCTTCCCACACGCTGGTCTGGTGAGAATACGGCCTGATCTGCGCATACTCGACCATGTCAATATAACATTTCACATTGAAATCCGGATACGCTGAAGCCCACGCGTCTGCCGTCCCTTCATATGCCGAAATTGCAACACCAAGCTCTGCCTGCCTTTTCTGCCCGGCTTCACTGCTTAGATACTCCACCCATTTCCATGCCTCATCAGGGTGTTCCGTCGTTGCCGCGATCGCATTACCCAAACCATTGAATATAGAAGACCTGTTTCCGTCCTTTGCCGACGGTAATACCGCACAATCAAAATTTTTCGTCATAAACTCATTATCGGCAAACCCGGACAGATTCCAGGAACCAAACAGTCCCATTGCGCACTGGCCATTCTGAATTGCTTCCGCTCTGGCAGAATCATCATAAATCTCCGGAGACAGCCCTTCCGTTACATAGCTGAAATATTCTTTGATACCATCCATGGTCTTTGCATCCGCATACCCAGACTCATTGCTGTCCGTGATGATTGTTCCGCCATTCTGATATACAAAATTATAGTAACCTTCCTGATTATGAAGCCCTGCACACATACCATACTGGCTTCCATCTGGTTTAGTAAGTTTTTTAGCCGCTTCTTTTAATGTATCCCATGTCCATGTCTCATCAGGATAGGAGATACCGGCCTCATCAAACAATGTTTTGTTATACCACAGTGCAATGGTATCGTAATCTTTGGGAATTGCATACTGTTTTCCATCCAAAGAATAGATCTCATTCAATCCCTGCGGATACTTTGACAGGTCAATGTCAGCCGACTGCGCTATGTAGTCTGTCAAATCCAGCAGCTGATCGTTTGACGCATAATAGTATATATTGTTGGAATGCATCCAGAAAGTATCTGGCAGCGAGCCGCCTGTTCCTGCTGCTTCCAGCGCCGTCCAGTAATCGTCCCATCCATTAACCTGAATATCAATTTTGATCCCTGGATTCTCTTTTTCAAATTCCTCTGCAATCGTTTTCAGCTTATCTGCCTGATTGGAATCCCAGCAAGCATAAGATATCGTCACATCCGTCTGCGTTCCCTCAGTCTCTCCAGCATTTTCATTTTGTACCTCGGCGCCGTTGCTTTCATTGCCGCCGGAAGCAGCATTATCACCGCTGTCATTATCCCCTGCCCCGCATCCGGCCAAAAGACCGCTCACCATTGTTGCCGCAAGTAGAACCGTTACTAGTTTTTTCTTCATATGAAACCTCCTGTTTTTGCCTTTTTGCATACATAATGAATAATCACAAATAGATATATTTTCATGCACTTTATATATCTTTTTCCACCTCACAACGGTATTCTACCATATTTATGCACAATATTACATGTTGTAAAAAAGTTAAAAATATATCTTTTTATACTCTTTTACAATATTTAGACAATTCATATCACAATCAGATATATTTGTGCTATAATCTTTTGAGGAGGTTTGGGAAATGTCTGATTTTAAAAGCTATGTATTTAAAAACTCTAATTATGTAGATCTGATCTTGTATCAGTTTGGAAGTGAACATTGTGAACCGCTGCATACCTTTGGGCCAAGTGTAAAAAATCATTACCTTTTTCATTATGTTCTGTCAGGCAAAGGACGTTTATACCCTGTAGACGAATATGCCGGAAACAGCATTACCCATGTTGTCAAAGAGGGGGAGGGTTTTCTCATCACACCCAACACGATCAATACCTACGAAGCGGATCAGTATACCCCGTGGTCTTATATATGGGTGGAATTCGATGGCCTGAAAGCCAAAAAGTATCTGGACCAGACAGGCTTATCGGACAAAAACCCTATATTCCATCCAAAAACATACACACCGAACAATGAAATCAAAGAACACTTATCTTATCTTGTGGAACATCCGGATGCAAGCGATATGGCTCTTTTAGGGCATTTATTACTGTTTTTAAATGCCTTATTGGAAAACACTTCAGCAAACCGCAAAACAGACGCAGGCAATCTTAAAAATTTTTATGTAAGAGAAGCATTAAATTTCATAGAACAAAATTATGCAGTGAACATTACAGCGGAAGATGTTGCCAAATGGTGTAATCTCAACCGCAGCTATCTCGGTAAAATATTTAAAGAAATCATGAATTCGACGATTCAGGACTTTCTCATTAAGTACCGGCTCAACAAGGCCTGTGAAATGATGAAAAATAAAGATATAAAATTAAAAGAAGTTGCAGAAGCTAACGGTTATCCTAATCAGTTTTATTTTTCTAAAATGTTTAAAAAAGAATATAACATGACTCCAAGGGAATGGCGTTCTAAACATTTTTGAACAGTAATGGTAATACCGTCCGATTGTTCTATAATAGAACGTGCGCCCGCCGGGCGCACCATAACAAAGCCCTTGAGGGCGTAAATAATTTTGTGTCTATGGAATTTGAGTTCTCCTGATAAGGATT
>CAJUMT010000164.1:0-4688 GCA_910587495.1 uncultured Lachnospiraceae bacterium
CGACCACCGAGATCTACACTCTTTCCCTACACGACGCTCTTCCGATCTGTAAAAATCCTCGCCGGAAATGACTTCTGAAACAGTCAGAATTTTCTCATTATCCAGAAGCATAGCGCCGATCACGGAACTTTCCGCCTCTTCATCATGAGGCATGACGCGTTTTATGAGCGCTTCCTCCATCTTGCAGGCACCTCTCTTCTTATGCTTCCTGTACGATCACCTTCAATTCCCCTGTCACCTGGGGGTGCAGTTTTATGGGAACCATCGTCGTCCCTACCGCCTTGATTGGGGTCGGCAAAACCATTTTTTTCTTGTCAATCTCCAGATTCAATTGTTCTTTTGCCGCCTGGGCAATCTCCTTGGATGAAATTGAGCCAAAAAGCTTACCGCCCTCTCCTGCTTTAATCTTTAAAGTCACCTGCACTTTTTCCAAATCGGACGCAAAAGCTTTCGCTTCCTCCAGCCTCTGCTGCGCCAGCTTATCTTCATGCGCCTTCTTAAGCTTTAGATCATTCAGATTCTTAGATGTCGCTTCCAATCCCAATTTTTTCGCAAAAATATAGTTCCTTGCGTATCCGTCGCTCACCTCTACAATAGCTCCCTTTTTCCCAAGAGATTTCACGTCTTCCAATAATATTACTTTCATTATATTTCTCCTTCCTCCAACATCTGATCCAACGTATTACGCACCTGCTCCATAGCCTCTGCCACTGAGCAATCCAACTGCGCGCCGGCCACGTTCAGATGGCCTCCGCCACCCATTCTCTCCATAATGATCTGCACATTTACTTCATCAATTGAGCGGGCACTCACATAAATTCTTCCGTTATATTCTGTCAGGACAACAGAAGCGCGCACGCCGATAATATTCAACAGTTCGTTAGCCGCCTGGGCGCCGACAATCGTAGGACTTACCAGTCCTTTGCCCGGACAAACCGACAACGCGAAACCTTTATATACTTCCGCATGGCGCACCGTCTCCGCCCTCGCTTTATACTCTGCCATATCGTTGCGGAACATTTTGCGCACACGCGTCACATCCGCGCCGCACCGCCTGAGAAACGCGGCAGCTTCAAAGGTACGCACGCCTGCCTTACTGACAAAATTGTCCGTATCAATAATAATACCCGCATAGATACAATCCGCCTCTCCGCCCTTCAGCCGTACATTATCCGCAAAATACTGTAAAATCTCGGAAACCATCTCACAGGCGGAAGAAGCGCTGGGTTCTATATAAGACAATACAGCAGGACTGATAGCTTCGTTACCTCTTCTATGGTGATCAAATACTACAACGGTGGGCGTCATGCTTAAAATATCTTCACATTCCGTATAGCTGGGGCGATTGGTGTCCACTACTACTACCACCGTATTCTTATCCACAATCTCCCGTGCCTGTCCGCTGCCTATAACGACGCCCAGTTCTCCGCTGTTTGCCTCATTAAACGTATCCAGCATGGGACGCACGGAGGTTGTTACGTCATTAATTACCATATAAGCTTTTTTATTTAGTGTTTTAGCTGCTCTGTAAATACCCACCATTGCGCCAAAAGAGTCAGCATCTGTCAGGCGGTGACCCATAACCACCACTTTATCCTTCGCTTCCACAATTTCCCGAAATGCCTGCGCTTTCACGCGGGCTTTTACCCTTGTGTTCTTTTCTACCTGCTGTGTCTTGCCGCCATAATAAGTGATCTGATCTTTTGCCTTCACCACGGCCTGGTCGCCGCCTCTTGCCAGCGCCAGATCCATGGCGCTGCGGGCATATTCCATACAATCCATGTAAGTAGCGCCCCCAGACCCAATACTGATACTTAAGGTAATGGCCATCTCATTCCCGATATTAACTGTCTTTATATCCTGCAGAAGGTCAAACTTGCTGTTTCTGATCTGAGCCAGCGCTTTCTCTTTCATGACTACAAAAAAACGGTCTTTCTCAAGTTTTCTGACGATCCCGTCATAACCGTTAAAATATTTGTTGATCTTCCTCTCAATCAAGGCAACCAGCAGAGAAGAATGTATCTCTTCCACATTCTCCATAATCTCGTCGTAATTATCGATATATACCAGTCCCGCCGCCATGCGCTGCTCCTGATTCTCTCTGATATAATGGTTGATTTCCGTCACATCAAACAGGTATAAAGCGACCAGGCTCCCTGTAAAACGCATATCTCCCAGCAGATGCAGCGCCTCTGTGTCGTCGTCCATTTCAATCCGTTTCATATCCGCCCGATAGTCAGCCTCTTTATAAGAAAACTCCACAGACATATGAGGCGTTTCCTTCGTAGGAAATACTTCTTTGTTCAGTTCGGGAAAAACTGTCGTGACTGCCCGACTGTACTCAGGACCTTTGCCGGCGGTCTTCATGAACTGCCGGTTCATCCAAATGATCTTCCCATCCTCGTCCAAAAGTGCATAGGGAAGCACCAGCTCCTTTAGCAGATTCTTCTGGATCGTTCCGTAATGGGTCGCAAAAGAAACCAATTCTGTATAGATCACCGGCTTGTTGCTGATATACAGGATCCCCGCAATCAGGGCATAAACGACCACAAACATCGCCATCACCATACCGGCGCTTTGATCAAGCAAATAAATCCACACATTCATAGCTGCCAAAAGCACAGTCAGATACAGCGGCCACCGCACATACAGGCGGAGCTGCCCTTTCAGTTTCACATTCTTTTTCATCGTTATAATCCTCTGTAGGTATTATAGCACATATAATGTATAATGGGAACAAGTAAAAAAGGCACCGCAAAGCGATGCCCAAAAGTTATTCCTATTCTGCTGTATATGGCATAAGAGCCACATGCCTTGCCCTTTTGATGGCAACTGTGAGGGCTCTCTGGTGCTTTGCACAGTTTCCGGTAATCCTTCTCGGAAGAATCTTACCTCTCTCGGAAACATATCTTTTTAATTTATTTACATCTTTGTAATCAATCTCATTATTTTCCTTGCCGCAGAATACACATACTTTTTTTCTTCTGCGTCCGCCCCTTCTCATCTTCGGAGCGTCGCCTTTTTCATTTTTAACGTAAGCCATGATGGTTCCTCCTTCTCACATTCTCTTATCTGATCCGATTGTCAACTGAAAGGTAATTCTTCGTCAATCCCGTCCGGAATATTCATAAATCCATCCCCGGCTGCCCCTAAGGGATCAGGAGCTGAAACTGGCTGAGGAGCCTGCGTCGGCTGATATCCTCCCGACATACTACGATTAGCGTCCGAAACCGATTTGCTCTCCGCAAATTCTATGTCCTCCGCCACTACATCCGTCGTATAAACTTTCTGTCCGTCGCGATTGGTGTAGCTTCCAGTCTGAATCCTGCCTGTCAGCGCCACCTTGATCCCCTGGCGCAGATACTTTTCAGCGAACTCCGCAGTTCTGCCAAAAGCTACACAACTGATAAA
Source organism: uncultured Lachnospiraceae bacterium (assembly GCA_910587495.1). Taxonomy (GTDB): domain Bacteria; phylum Bacillota; class Clostridia; order Lachnospirales; family Lachnospiraceae; genus Hominiventricola. The sequence continues at coordinate 3,412 of CAJUMT010000164.1, forward strand.
ATCCGCAGTCTGTTCTTTGTCTCTGGAAGCAAATCTACGATCTACTGCAACAGTAAATCTCGCCACAGCCGTAGCAGATTCACCGCTGGAATAACGAATATCCGGGTCTCTGGTCAAACGTCCCATTAAAATTACTTTATTCATTAACAATCACCTCTTATATACTGTCTTTATGCGTCTTTACGAACACACAGATAGCGGATGACATTATCCAGAATACGCACACGCTTCTCTACTTCTCCCGGACACTCCGGTGCAGCATCGAACTGAATGAAGTAGTAGAATCCTTCTCTCATCTTCTGGATCTCATAAGCAAGCCTTTTCTTGCCGCCGTCTTCCACTTCCGTCACAGCGCCGCCAAAGCGGGTAATAATCTCTTTCGCTCTTTCAACGACCGCTGCTCTCTCGTCATCTTCGATTTTTGCATTCACAATCAGTGCTAATTCATATTTGTTCATGCGTTTTTACCTCCTTTTGGTCTCTGGCACACAACTTAACGTCATGTGCAAGGAATACTCTGCTATCAGAGCCATAATATATCACGATTTAATACTATAACACAAATATTTTGTGATTTCAAGCTTTTTTGCGCAATCCCCGGGTATTTTTCTCCACTAATTTCCTGGATACCATGACTTGATGGCCGCAGCCCTCGCATTTCAAACGAAAATCGGCTCCGACCCGCAGAATTTCCCACTCCTGGCTTCCGCAGGGATGAGGTTTTTTCAGCTTTACAATATCTCCAACCTGATATTCCATATTATGCCTCGCTATTAGATAAGGAAGAATTTACAGTTGCCCGAATATTTCCCCGATGCTTCCCTGGAGCAGAAGGTCTGCGTGGGAATCCATGGGGGTAACGGATTTATTGATCAGGACCAGCTTATGTCCGCGGTAATAGTCAATGAGCCCCGCCGCCGGATAAACCGTAAGGGATGTGCCGCCGACAATCAGTATGTCGGCATTATGGATGGCCTCCATGGCACCCTGCATGGTTTTCGTATCCAGCCCTTCTTCATACAGAACTACATCCGGTTTGATTCTCCCGTCGCATTTCCCGCAGGTAGGCACGCCGGAAGAATTTAATATATATAAGGCGTCGTAGAACGCGCCGCATTTCTCACAGTAATTCCGGTGTACGGAACCGTGCAGCTCATAAACTTTCTTGCTGCCTGCCGCCTGGTGCAGGCCGTCTATGTTCTGGGTGATTACCGCCTTTAGTTTCCCTTCGGCCTCCCACTGAGCCAGTTTTTCATGGGCTTTGTTGGGTTTGGCGT
>CAJUMT010000164.1:4698-7826 GCA_910587495.1 uncultured Lachnospiraceae bacterium
CATCTTTGCCCGGTAAAAACGATAAAATTCTTCTGTTTTCTGCCTGTAAAACGTATGGCTTAAGATCGTCTCCGGCGGATAATCATACTGCTGGTTGTATAACCCGTCCACGCTCCTAAAATCCGGGATTCCGCTCTCGGTGGAGACGCCCGCCCCGCCGAAAAAGACGATGTTGTCGCTTTCATTTACCCACTTTTTTAATGTATCCAGTTCTTTCATAATATGCAGTTCACCTCACATTTAAAGTTCCGCTTCGCCTCTTCCAGTGCCGGGTACTAGATGGACTTTCACCCGCTGTGCGGCCAAAAATCCATCTGGGCACTGTCGAGCCTTCGCTGATTAAAGTTTCGCTTCGCCTTACTCAGGCAGCAACGGATATTCGATCTCCACTTTTGTTATCTTTCCGACACAGCAAACTGCGGCTGCATAGCCTGCATCTCTAAATTCCAAAAGCCTGCAGTCATAATGCGTTTCATCTTCTCTTGACCTGATCTGCGGATACCGCCCTTCCATATCCACATAAAACCGTGAAAGAGAGGTATGAAACCCTGTCCCCATCGCTTTTAAGTAACTTTCCTTTAAAACCCAGTATTGATAGAAACACTTTTCACGCTCTGTCGGCGGAATTTTCTTATATACTTCCATCTCTTCCGGCTGCAGCGCCCTTTTAACCAGAGACTCTTTCACGCCTGGCCGCATATACTGCAAATCAACGCCCACTTCCTGGTCCGCTACCGCACATAACACATAGTCACCCGAATGAGACCAGCTCACATACCGCTGATCGTTCGGTGGCAGCAGATACGGCTTTCCATGTACATTTCTTATATAAGCGACCGGCAATACGATATCGTTCCAAAGGGTCTTCAGTCCGTGGTTCAAAAGGATCTCCGCTCCCAGATACAGCCTGCGCTCCTGCTCCCCGGCGCGTTTCTTGCTTTTCTCCCATCTCTCCTTAGAAAGATAAAGTCCCCATCTTTCATATTGAAGCGCCAGACCGGATACATGCATGGCAAAGACACGAAGTATACACTCTTCCTGTTTTTTTTCTATGGATTTCATAAATTTACTATATCAGAAAAATACCGCTATTGCAAATTTAGCGGGACGGCTTCCGGCATCTTTATCATTCCCGCTGTCAATTAAAGAGATTGTCGCGTCAAATAGGTGTTCCTACCTCAATCAAATTACCATCTAAATCGTAAAAACGGATTACCTTTTGTCCCCAGCTATGCGTCATAAGTCGATTGACATATTGGACGGAGGGATATGTTTTTTCCAAATTTTCAATAAATGCTTCTATATCTTGTTCCTCGAAATACAGTTCGCAAGTATTATTTTTAGAAATAATATCTTTCCCCAAATACTCTCTCCAAATCCTTTCATCCTGAAGTACAAGACCTTCCGTTAAAATCATATTGCCATCATTGTCAAGTATCATATCAAGACCGAACAAGTCGTGATAAAATTTTTTCGATCTTTCAATATCTTTGACAACAATCAAAATATTCTTTAATTTCATGGCCGATATCCCTCCAAATCAGTATTTTATCAAAAAACTTCACCGGCAAAAATATACTTTAGCATTTTCATTCACCCTTTCTCATAACTCTATCAGATAAAATTATATACGGTGAATCAAATAAATGCAACCGTCAAACCACCCAATGACAAGCAGGGATAAATGCGCTATAATAAGAACAACACTACTGTTTGTCGGGCGTTCATTACAGGAGGAATGAACATATAACAGCTAATCGCTGGCTTTAAGGACGGTCGTTTTGAACAGTGGTCTCTAAATTCTATTGCAAACAAAATCATCTTCCCTATAACCGCTTTAGGAATAATTGTTGCTTTATCAATGTGTGCAACAACCGCATTTGCAGTAGCTTCCGGGCGTGGACGCAATTTTTTGGATACAGATGGCGATGGAATTTGTGATAATACCAGTAACATGTGTATTTATGCAGACGCAGACGGGGATGGTATTTGCGATGCCTGCGGCAAAAATTTTATCGATGCGGACGGCGATGGTGTCTGTGATAATTATGGAACCGGCCAAGGAGGCGGATATGGCCGCAGCTGCCATGGTGGGCGTGGAAACGGCTTCCGTGGTGGACGGGGCAGATAAGAGAAACAATCATGCGGAGCGAACAGGAAACAATCAGAGCCATCGAGCGGTATTCCGACACCATTCAACGGCTTTGTATGGTACATTTGAAGAATGACGCTGATACCGAGGACATATTTCAAACCGTGTTTTTGAAATATGTCCTTAGCTCCGTTTCATTTGAAAGCGATGAACATGAAAAGGCATGGTTTATCAGAGTTACCATTAACGCTTGTAAGGATTTATTGAGAAGTTTTTTTCGCAGGCATACCATTCCATTGGATAGTATTATAGAGCAGCCGGCAAGCTTGCCGCCTGATTACAGAGATGTTTGGGAAGCCGTATTTTCACTTCCTCAAAAATATCGGGATGTGGTATATTTGTACTACTTTGAAGATTATACCGCTCCGCAGATTAGCCGTATTTTAGGTAAAAATGTGAATACAATTTATACGCTTCTAACTCGTTCCAAACATATGTTAAAGGAGAAGCTGGGCGGGGTTTATGAATATGAATAGTATATTTAAGGAACTATTTAAACCGATACATGCGAAAGAAGAATTAAAAAACCAGACCATAGCATTTCTCGCAGAGAGGACGCAAGGATATAAAAGGCAAGCGGTGCAGAAAATGACAATGCGAGAAATCCGGGATTTAATTGACTGCCTTTCGACTGACAAGGAGAATAATTCTTCATCATACAATAACCGGCAAAATGGACATCATAGACACGGGGGGGGGGATGGACAAAGATGGAGAAATGGAAACCACAGCCAGGAAACTTCCTGCGACTACATCTTGTCCTCCATGACTAGCTGGTTGCGGACTAATGTTCAGTTGGTTACAGGTTAACCATTCCATTTCTTATACAATTCCGCAATCCGCCCTCCTTAGTTCGCCGTCTGCGCCATGCCATAGAATTTTTCTTCATAATATTTTCTTCTGACATGCCCTGCGATTGTAATAAAACCTTTTTCTTCCAGTTCCTCATTCATCTGTCGTACTAATTTGTAAGCAA
>CAJUMT010000165.1 GCA_910587495.1 uncultured Lachnospiraceae bacterium
TCCCTCTGTCATCTTCTTCATCCTTTCTACGGGTCAAAACGCGCATCAAAAATCTGTTCAACCACATCCGAAAGTTCCTCCATACTGCCGCTTTGATACAGTCTGGCTTTGTACTGTTTCGTGCCTTTTCGTTTCTTCATTCCATAAGCGGCCAGCTTACGGATATACGCCATGGAAAAAGTCTCGTCATAGCAGGAGGATACCAGCCGAATCTGTTCCTTCATAAGCTGCAAACGAGATTTTTTACAGGGTTTTCCCGTCAGCTCGCTGAAAATAAAAGGATGTTCCAGGCCGTACCTGGCAATCATCACTCCGTCCGCGCCGGTTAAGTCCATCATCCGATCCGCGTCTTTTACAGAAAAAATCCCGCCGTTGGCGATGACAGGGATGGAAACCGCCGCTTTTGCCTGGGCGATCTCTTCATAACAGGGCGCACCATCATACATCATACTGCGGGAGCGGCCATGGATGGTGATTAAGTCCGCCCCGGAGGCCTCACACATACGGGCAAACTCCGCGGCGAACATATCTTCTCTGCGTATCCCGGTACGGCACTTGACTGTCACAATCTTTCCGCTCTTTTTACAGCCCCGGATAATGGCGGATGCCCGGCTCATATCCAGCAAAAGAGCGCTTCCCTCGCCGCTTTTAAATACGTTAGGCACCGGACATCCCATATTGATATCAATGATATCAAAACCTTCTAAAAGTGTACTGCACGCCATCTGTTCCATTACAGACGGTACGCCCCCTAAGAGCTGCACAGCCTTCGGTCGCTCTTCATCTCCTGTCAATAACAGACGGCTGGTGGCTTTGTCCTTATATTTTAAGGCATTGGCGCTGACCATTTCTGTAAAGCAAAGCCCCGCTCCCAGTTCATACGCCAATACCCGAAAAGGATAGCAGGTATATCCCGCCAGCGGCGCCATCAGCACATTGGAAGAAAGTGTAAAACCGCCCAGCCGCAGTGTTTTAATGATCATTTTTCATGCGGCTCCAGCCCCAGTTTGCGTGCCAGCTTATCCGGCAATATGCCTGGTTCCTGCTCCGCCAGCTCCAGAAGCTGCTTTACCAGTATATCCGGAAGTTCTTCTTCCACCTCTCCCATTTGGTCCAGGGCTTCAAAAAACGCGTTCGCTATGTCTTCCGGCTCCTGCATAGAAAAATTATCAAGAAACGACAGTTCCGCGTCATCCAGCGCCGGAAGACAGGCGTCGATGCGTATATCTATACCCATACTTTCGCAAAATTCCTGTAAAAGGGCGTAAGTTCTTACATCCCTGACTGACACCGTGGCCGGACAGCTGTCATAAGTTATGATCGCTTCTGCAAAAAACGCCAAAAGCTCGTCCGGGTTCTCATCATAGTGGAATGTCGAATACACGGGTACAATAAACTGTGTATCAAAATCCGCTGCCAGCACAGTTGCCGGAAAATAGGGCACATCTCCTTCGTTTTCCTGCGCCGGCCTTGGCATACGGGTGACTTCACATTCCCAGCTGCCTGACTTTCTCATCTTCTTAATCTTTGCCGCTGTAAAATCATCCACCATCTGAGGCGTAGGATACGTCTCGGTGACAACCGGAGGCAAATCTGCGGATTTTAAAATATATTCTTTTCCTCTGCGTTCCAACATGGGAACCGTCTTAGGATCATCTTCAAAATGCGAAAACCCTATTTCTTCTTTTGTATGCAGTTTAAGCAAGCGTGACAGTTCTATCGCTGCCTCTGCTGCCTCTCTAAGCCTTTCCTGCTCCTTTACATCTTCTACAGGCCATGGAATATAATAAGGTCTGTATTTTAAAAACTGCGGATAAGAGGCCTTTCCGCTAAGTCTGATCCCATGTTTGCGGGTATACCGTCTGACTTCTTCAATTTCTTCTTTTATCAACTCACTTTTATTCTCAAACGCAAGTTGCAGGCAGTCCTGGCACATCGTATATTCCCGAAATTTCAACTCTGACTCCATTGTCATAGCCATGCTTAATTTTCTGTAACTTTGAAAACCTTCTGCCCCGATATAGATTCCCAGCGCAATCAAATCTTTTGCGGCGCCCATCACACTGCAGTAACCGGTCTCTCCATCTGAAAACTTTACCGCAAATATCTCGTCATCCCACATTTCGTTCCACAATCTGGTCTTTTTATAAGCAAAGGCTGCTTCAAACAAACTGTCTTTTATCATCTCTATCCTCCTCACACTTTCAGGATTTTAACTGCTCTGCGAGCGTCTTTAACTTTGCTCTCAGTTCATCGTCCCCTTCCAATGCCAGGTCCTGGCTTTCTAACGCCTTCTGACAGAGACGAAGAGCCTCTTCCTTATCCGGAATTACCGACTTACCCCCGACATAGCACAAAGCCAGACGATACATGGCCTCCGCGTCTTCAAGCTTTGCCGCCTTTTGGTAACATGCGACTGCCGCCGGCATATCTATATCTACCTGGATTCCTTCCTCATAAAATCTGCCCAGAGCGCACAAGGCGCTGGCCTCTTCAAGTTTTGCGGACCGGCGGTAATATTCCAGCGCTTTAGCCAGGTCTTTTTCAACTCCCTGACCATATTCATAGCATTCGCCCAAATTATTCAGGGCATATTCGTTTTCTTTTTCAGCAGCCATCTGGTAAAGTTTAAACGCCTGCGCATAATCTTTTTCTACGCCTTCGCCGTGCCTGTAAAGCTCTCCTAAATTATTCATAGCACGCGTATCGCCTTGATCCACTGCTTTTTGATACCAGTGTACCGCTTGCTCATAATCTCGTTCCACACCCTGGCCATGGGAATAACACCAGGCCACATTGGACATAGCCGGAATATTTCCCGCCCTGGCCCCCTTTATATACCATGAAAAAGCGATTGCAACATCCTTTTCCACGCCGCGTCCTCTTTCATACATATATCCGATGTTACACATGGAAGCGCCGTCGCCTTTGTCTGCAGATTTTTGATACCACTCCATAGCGACTGCATAATCCTGCTCTGTACCCCTGCCGTTTTCATAACAGGAAGCCAGGTTATACATGGCGTCACCGTGGCCCTTTTCAGCTGCTTTTTTGTACCATTTGACCGCCTGGACATCATCTTTTTCGACGCCGTAGCCGCCGTTTTCATACAGCCAGCCAATATTATATAAAGCGGAGAGATGGTCCTGCTTAGCTGCCTTCTGCATCCACCCCATGGCCTCGGCATAGTCTTTTTTTACGCCCTGTCCCCGTATGTAACGAATGCCCAGATTGTTCTGCGCCCGTGCCAGCCCTAAATCTGCCGCTTTTTTGTACCACCTGACGGCCTCCTCATAATCCTGATTAACTCCAAGGCCCTCCTGGTACATCCACGCAATATTGCAGATGGCTTCCGCATATCCACAGGCAGCAGCCTTCCGGTAATATTCCATGGCTGTTTTATAGTCCTTTTCTCCAGTCCCTGCCGTGCCTTCCTCATAGCAGCGCCCCAGATTGTTGCTGGCGCGGGGAACACCCTGCTCTGAAGCGGCCTTGTACCAGCGCATTCCCTCTGACAGATTCTTCTCTACGCCGATCCCCGCGTCATAGCACCATCCAAGATTGCACTGCGCATGGGGTTCTCCTGCCTGTGCAGCTTTCAGATAATACTGCACCGCCAGCGCCTTGTCTTCTTCCACTCCCCAGCCAAACTCATAGCAAAGCCCCAGTTCCAGCAAAGCTTTGGGAAGATTCTGCTGAGCAGCCGCCCGATACCACCGAACCGCCTCCGTCGGATTTCTGGGTAAACCTCTGCTGGTCTCATAACATTTAGCAGCGTAAAACTGCGCTTCCGGATCCCCCTTATGAGCCGCTCTTAAATAAAGCCTGGCCGCCTGCTCTTTATCTTCCGACACATCCCATCCTTGCGCATAACGAATGCCCAGGATGAGCATCGCCCGGGTATGGCCCTGCTCTACAGCCGCCCAATACCATAAAACGGCTGCTGCCTGATCCTTCATGATACCGTCGCCGGATTCAAAGCAGCATGCAAGGGAAAACTGCGCTTCCATATCTCCCTCAAAAGCTTTCCGGCGCAGGGCATCCATATCTTTACCTGCACTTTGTTCTGTCATCATAAGATCCTTCCGCCTCCCGCTACATATTCTCCATCATAAAACACCACTGCCTGTCCCGGCGTCACGGCACGGACAGGCTCGTCAAACACACATTCCACTTCATCTTCCGACACCTTGCGTGCAGTACACATGGCGCCCGCATGATTATAACGGATCTTGGCCAAAAAGCGCGCTTCCTCTTTTTCGCCAGGTCCTTCTGAAGACATCCAGTTCAGACGACCGGCATGGAGCGTCCGGCTAAATACATCGGACATCTCCCCTAAGACCACTTCATTGGTCTTAGGGCGGATTTCCACCACGGTCACCGGCCTGCCCAGAGCGATTCCAAGCTTTTTACGCTGTCCTATCGTATAATGCGTGATGCCTTTGTGCCTGCCGACAATACTTCCGTCTGTCCAGACGAAATTACCTTCCGGAATCTTTACATGCGCGTTTTCTTCTATAAAGCGCGCATAATCTTTATCCGGCACGAAGCAGATCTCCTGACTGTCCGGCTTGTGCGCCACAGGCAATTTAAGTTCTTTTGCCAAGGCACGAATCTGGTCTTTTGTATAAGCCCCCACAGGCATCAGGGTATGGGACAGTTGTTCCTGCGTCAGGCTGTAGAGCGCATAAGTCTGGTCTTTTGCGGCTGTCACAGACTTTTTCAAAGCATAGCGCCCGCCCGGCAGCCGCTCTATCTGCGCATAGTGCCCTGTAGCAATATACTCTGCTCCAATCGATAAGCTCCTTGTCAGAAGAGATCCCCATTTTACATATCGGTTGCAGGCAATACAAGGATTCGGTGTACATCCGTGCAGGTATTCATCCATAAAATAGTCGATGACTTTTTCTTTAAATTCCCGTTTAAAATTCATCACATAGTGAGGAATGTTGAGGGCGCATGCTACACGCCTTGCATCCTCTACAGCGCTCAAACCGCAGCATCCGCCGTTTTCCTCCGCCTGGCCGGAAGGCTCGTCCTGCCAGATCTGCATAGTCACGCCTATGACCTCATAGCCTTGTTCTTTTAAAAGCCATGCCGCCACAGAAGAATCCACGCCGCCGGACATACCGATGACGACTTTTTTCTTCTCCATATTTAATACGCTTCGCCTTCTTCTTCCTCGCCCTCGTGGATATCCGTCTTAGGTTTCTCAAGGCCTTCTATCTTAATATTGTGCTTCTCTGCATAATCCCAAAGCGCCGCATGAATAGCCTCTTCTGCCAGCAGAGAACAGTGTACTTTTACAGGCGGAAGCCCGTCCAGGGCTTCCATCACTGCCTTGTTGGTTACCTGAAGTGCCTCATAGATGGTTTTTCCCTTCACCAGCTCTGTCGCCATGCTGCTGGTCGCCACTGCAGCTCCGCAGCCAAATGTCTTAAATTTTACATCCTGAATGACCTGATCGTCATCAATATCAAGATAGATACGCATAATGTCGCCGCATTTTGCGTTGCCGACCGTACCTACGCCGCTGGCGCCCTCGATCTCTCCTACGTTTCTCGGGTTTTGGAAATGATCCATTACTTTATCGCTATACATTGCTTTTTCCTCTTTTCTTTCATAAAAAATCAGTATTAAACCGGCACAATCCTGCTGCGCGCAGCAGCTTCTTCTCTGACTCACTGCTTTCGCAGGAAATCTTCATATAACGGAGACATTCCTCTTAATTTCTCCACAATCTTCTTTACAGATTCCGCCACATAGTCCAGTTCTTCTTTCGTGGTCTCGTCACTTAAGGTCAGGCGCAGAGAGCCGTGCGCAATCTCGTGGGGAAGCCCGATGGCAAGGAGCACATGGGAGGGATCCAACGACCCCGATGTACAGGCAGAACCGCTGGAACCGCAGATACCGTCCATATCCAGCATGATCAAAAGGGATTCTCCTTCTATAAATTGAAAACTGAAGTTCATATTGTTCGCAAGGCGCTTTGTCCGGTGTCCGTTCAGCCGGGTATATGGCACTTCTTTCAGTATACGGTCGATCAGATAGTCTCTTAATTCTTTTTCCTTCGCAATTCTTTCATCCATGGTACGCATAGCGCGCTCTACCGCCGCGCCGTATCCGACGATTCCGGGGACATTTTCCGTACCTGCGCGGCGCTTGCGTTCCTGCGCACCTCCATGGACAAAGTTACGGATCTTCACACCTTTTCTAATATAAAGGAAGCCGATCCCTTTTGGTCCGTTCAGCTTATGCGCGCTGGAACTTAACATATCGATATGCAGCTCATCTACCTGTATCGGCATCTGGCCAAATGCCTGTACCGCGTCTGTATGAAACAAAATCCCATGCTCCTTTGCAATCTGCCCAATCTCTTTGACAGGCTGGAGAGTCCCAATCTCATTGTTGGCAAACATAATGCTGATCAGAATGGTTGTGGGACGGATCGCTTTTTTTAGCTGGTCTAATTTGACTGCACCGAACTCATCCACATCCAGGTAAGTTACCTCTACGCCCTGCTTTTCCAGCCATTGGCAGGTATGAAGAACGGCATGATGCTCGATCTTTGTCGTGATGATGTGATTTCCTTTCTGACGGTACGCTTCTGCTGTAGCTTTCAGCGCCCAGTTATCCGCTTCGCTTCCTCCTGCTGTAAAATAAATTTCTTCCGTTTTAGCGCCCAGAGATTTTGCAATAGTCTCGCGGGCCTTTGTGATAGCTTCTTTGCTTTTCTGTGAAAAGCTGTACACACTGGACGGATTCCCGTACAGTTCTGAGAAATAGGGAAGCATCGCTTCCACCACCTCCGGCGCCGTCTTTGTCGTCGCCGCGTTATCCAGATATATAATCTTTTTTTCTTCGCCCATATTAAAAAGTCACTCCTATTAAGTTTCTGCATTTGCTCTTTCAATACCGGACAAATGCTGTTTTATTACTTTTTCTCACAACACGATCCGGGTGTCAGGTTTCTTAACTGCACCTCCCGGCTTTCCCTAACCAGATCGCTTATTTTAATCTCGTCCACTGCGCGGTTAATGCTTTCATTAATCCGCTTCCAGACATATTTTGTCACGCAGACATCCGCTCCGTCGCATCCGCCCCCTTCTTCTTCCATAAGACCCGGACATTCTACCGGGTTAAGATTTCCTTCCAGCGCCCGCAGCACATCGCCCGCAGATATTTCTTCCGCCTTTCTGCCGGGTATATACCCTCCGCACGCTCCCCGCACGCTGACCACAAGTCCGGCTCTCCTAAGCCTGGCGATCAACTGTTCCAGGTAACTCTCCGATATATGCTGTCTGGCTGCAATACTGGCAATGGAAACAGGTTCTTCCTCACCGTACTGCACCAAATCGATCATCGCTCTTAAACCATACCTCCCTTTCGTTGACAGTTTCATCCTGCCCCTCCTTATCAATTCCGACTATTTTACTCGGATTTCCTATCTGATAATACCACCTACAGAAAGTTCTGTCAAGCATTCGTGCCGAATATATTTAAAACAAACTTACTTCATGGCAAACTATTTTCCTATGCGTCAATTTACAACTTTTTTAAAAGGAACCTTGATCCTTACCATCGCCGGTCTTTTGTCCCGCTTCCTGGGCTTCTTCTATAAGATATTCCTTGCACAGGCTCTGGGTGCGGAAGGCATGGGGATCTACCAGCTTATTTTTCCAGTATTTTCCATATGCCATGCTCTGACTTCCTCCGGCATAGAAGTCTCTATCTCCCGTTTCACCGCTTTTTGCCGAAAAGAAGAAAGAAGCGACTGGCTCCATGCCGGACTTTTCCTTTCTCTAACCGCTTC
>CAJUMT010000166.1 GCA_910587495.1 uncultured Lachnospiraceae bacterium
ATGCCCATATCATACAGAGCCTTTTCCAATGCCTCATAAATAATCCTGCTCATTCCGCATTTTTGCGCATTGCAGTCAAGGTAAACTGTCGTTTCACACGACCAGTTATAGGCAGCCCTTCCGACAAAGGCAGCCGCATATGCATATCCTTCAATATATCCGTCTCTCAAAATGGCCAAATATGGATAACATTGCATTGTCTTTTCCATTCGTCCCTTAAATTCATCAAGGGACGGTGTATCGTATTCAAATGTTATTGCTGTATTTTTTACATAGTAATCATATATCTCTAAGATAAGCTCCGCATCTTCTATTGCAGCATTACGAACAGTAATCATAAATCTTACTCATTTTAAAATGTATCATCTTTCAAAACCTCTGCCAGACTGATTTTGCGTACCTTCCGCCATGCAAGGTAATATGCCAGCGCGACGGAACCCAGGATAGCCAGCATAAACAGAAGGATTGGCGTAACCGGTATCTCTGCCGTAAATTCTCCCACTTCAACATAACTCGCTTTCAGCATATATCCTGTTATAATGATCGCAAGCGGAAGGCTGATTAAAATCGGTTTGCCGGCGATCACCAGCGCTTCCGTACAGAACATCTTCTTAAGCTCCTTCGGTGTCATTCCAATCGACATATATCTTGCAAATTCTCTTTTCCTCTGGCTTACAAATCCCAATGTGTTGGAAAACACATTGCCGATGCCGATGATCGCAAGCAGAACACAAAAGCCTCCCAATACCGCCATCATTCCCTGTATCTGCTTATCATTTGTCTCGTATTCCTGGATGCGGTTTTCAGATTCTATGGTATAGTTCCCGCCAAGGATCCGGCGGATCTCATCCTGAAGCGTGTTCAGCTCTTCCAATGACGCATTTTCGTTCCCCAGGATACGGATATAACTGTCTTCTTCCGCCCCTTTGATCTGTACTTTTATCTCCTTCCATAAAGATACCGGAATAAAATGCACCAGTTCATAATAATTAAGCGTTGCGTATTCCTCCCTCAAAACAGGGACTTTTTCGGTATACGCCAGGACCGGCAGCCTGGCTGTCAGTTCTTCATTCCCTGACTGCCTTAAAATACTTGCAGCGTTTTCCCCGGCGCCCGGCGCCTTTATATAAGGCATAAAATCCGGATGCCTGAAATCCAGATTTGTCACATCCCGGATCTGGTTTAAGATCACCGCCCCATTAAGCCGCGGTACAATCCCGATCTGTTCACAGTAAGCCAGAAAACTTTTATCATCCAATATGAGGACCGGGGCATCCACCATCCAGCCGCCATCCATCTGTGTCACATAGTGATTGGAGGCATGGGAAAATCCGCCGAAGGATTTCATCTCTTCGCTCATTTCTTCCTCTGTAATGATTCGCTTCGCCACTGCCTTCTGATAAACAACTGCGCTTTCCAGTCCGTTGATCCCCTGAATCCTGTCCGTTTCTTCAAAAGTATCTACATCCGCATCTTTCACGGTAACCATGATGTCCCACACGTCCTGATACCGTTCAAAATAAGTCTCCCTTGTGCTGATCCCGGAAAGGGCAAAGAAGCACTGCATGACCGCGAACGCCAGAAACGCCAGGATCAGAGAGAACGACGCCGTCCGCAGGACTTTTCTCTGTGCCTTTAATGCATTGCCGGCCAGCTCCCCCTCCACTCCAAAGAGCAGCGAAAGGAAATAAGAATTTTTCCGACGCTTTAACTGCAGTTCGCCTGTATTTCTGATTGCTTCCAGCGGTGTCAGCTTGCTTAATTTTCTGGCCGGCAGCCATGCGGAGATCCATATGGTACATATCGTTACAAACAAGGCCAATACCAGTACCAGCGGATGGTAGCCAAAGACCGATTTATGCCGTCCCGGAATATCGCTTCCCAGCAGAATATTTGTCAAATGTATCAGACCCATGCTGCCTGCAATGCCGATCAGATTTCCCACCAGGATCGGAACGGCGCAGAGACCGGCAGCTTGCTGCAAAAGACACGTTTTGATCTGCTTTGGCGTGGCTCCAATACTTGAAAATATGCCGAACTGACGAATCTGTGCGTTCATGGATACCGCAAAGGAATTGTGAATAATCACAATCAGTGAAAAGGAGGCCGCAAGCGTAATGAGTATAAACATTGGAAACACCAGTCTCGGCGCCGGATCACTGGAATCCCTGACCAGATACATGGCCAGCAGTTCATAATTGTAAGCAATTTTTTCCAGTGCGGCTCCTGTCTGCTGCGCAATACGGGGCGTGTCTGAAAAAACGGAACCTATATCATCAAAGTAAATGTCCAGTGCCGGTTCTGCGCTGCCAGCTCCTTTTTCATTTACTACGACATCATTCACATTGGCGAAATTTTTAACGGTTTTTATGTCTTCTTCTGCAAATTCTCCGTAGATCCGGCTGTGCCAGCCGCCTTCCTCCTGTACGATTCTCTCAACCTCATATTTCCATACATTATAAAAAAGCCCGCACAGCAGGGATAAAAGCAGAGCCGAAATAAACGCTGCTATCCTAACAGACAGGCCGGAAGAATGGTTGTTTTTCAGCGAACCAGCCGTATAATCTTTCCACATATCCATTACCTCCGCCGCTCGTCACTGATAATACGTCCATCTTCAATCGTAATAACGCGCCCGGCTTCCAGAGCAACCTTTTCATCATGGGTAATCAGTAAAATGGTCTGTTCCAGATTGCGGTTGGAGAGTTTCAGCATGTCAATAATTTCTCTGGAATTTTTCTGATCCAGATTTCCAGTAGGCTCGTCCGCAAGAAGCAGAGCCGGACGATAGATCAGGGAACGCGCAATCGCTGCCCTCTGCTGCTGGCCGCCGGATAACTGGTTCGGCAGCGCTTCCAGTTTTTCTGCAAGACCCAGGGAATTTACCACCTTCTCGAAATATTCCTGATTGGGCTTTTTCTTATCCAGTGCAAGAGGCATAAGGATGTTTTTTCGTACCGTAAGTGTCGGAATGAGGTTATAAAATTGATATATAAGCCCCACTTTCCTACGCCGGAAAATCGCCGCCTCTGTCTGGTTCAGTCCGGAAAGATCGGTTCCGTCTATCATAACCTTCCCTTCCGTAGGCTTATCCACGCTGCCGAGAATATGCAGTAAGGTGGATTTTCCGGAACCCGATGATCCGACAATTGCTACAAATTCCCCTTTGCTGACTGACAGATCAATTCCGTTAAGGGCTGTTACCTGATTGCCACCGGAGCCGTATACCTTCTTAACTCCCTCACATTTTAAAATCTCCATTTTGGGTTTTCTCCTTTCATCTGCCCCCATGGGCTTTTACAAGAAACAGTATAGCAAATGAAAGTTACAACTCAGTGACTGTAAAATCGAATTTCAAAAAGCGCGCCGCCGTCAGGCTTATTTTTTGCCCGTATGGTCCCGTTCTGGCGCTCAATCAGCTCTTTTGACAAAGCCAGTCCGATTCCAATACCGCCCTCCCCTGCATTCTGTCCCCGGTAAAACCGTTCAAAGAGGTGGGGAATGTCCTCTTTTGCAAATCCTTCCCCATCATCCCAGATCAGAATTTCTGTATAAAGAGGATTCTGTGCATAGGAGCAGTGAACCGTTCCCCCGGGACTGTGCTCCATGCAGTTTTTCATCAGATTCATAACCGCCTCCATGGTCCAGTCCAGATCCACGGTCACAGGCATCTCACCCAGATCCGGTATTTCAACAGAAGTGCGGGAACTTATCAGCAGTTCCTGCAGGTTATCCGCCGCAAGGACAAGAAGCGTAAAAACGTCTACCTCATCCCTTTGCAAATGTAATGTCCCGGCATCAATCCTGGATAAAACCAACAAAGCTTCCTCCATATGGGCCAGCCGTGTAAGCTGTTTCTCAACCTGTCTCAAATGCTTATTGTCCATATTTTGTTTCATCATCTGAACAGAGAGAGAAATGGCAGTAATCGGTGTCTTAATCTGGTGGGCAATATTGGACAGATTTTCCGCAAAATCATTTTTTGCCTGTACTGCCTCATCCTTCGTCTGATAAAGAAATGTCACTGTCTTATAGATTTCGTCTTCCAGTTTGGAAAAATCATCCTCACCGGAAGCGGACAAAATAGGAGCCTTGCCGGTACTCGCCTGTTCCAGATACTCCGCCAAAGCCCTAAGCCGTGCGGCCTCCATTTGATTCCTATACAAAAAAGTAAAAAGAAAAAGCAGGATCCCTGCCAGAAAACCCGCCGCAGCAAACAACATATTCTGCCGGGAGGCATCGCCTGAAAAATCAGAGCTGCGGTATCCCAATGCAGACAGTACATCTTCTTGCGCTGCGCCGTCAGTGTTTCCTCCTGTGTATTCCTTTAATACCGCATAAATGATATTTTTTGTCTCTGGCTCCCGTTCTATTACTTCGCCGCAGATGACATTCAGCAGTGCAAACTGAAGCCGGCTGTAATGGCAGGAAACAAGCAGAACGGAAACGGTCGCAGCAATCAGGCTCGCGGACAGGACCAGTCCAAATGTAACCCGTATATATTTCTGTCCACTCATAGGGTGTCCTCCATACGATAGCCTACGCTTCTGACGGTTTTCAGACACACCGGCTGGCAAAGCTTGTCCCTTAGACGTTTCATGGTAACGGTTAAGGTATTATCGTTTACATAATTCCCTTTTGCATCCCATACCTGCTCCAATATTTTTTCCCTGGTAACCGTCTTTCCCTTATTCCGCATCAGACACAAAAGCAGCTGGTATTCCGCCTCGCTTATCGGTATTTCCTCCGAATGGCAGAAAACGGTATGGCGGTTTAAATCCATCCTGATTCCGTCACAGGAAAGATATTGTTCCGCCGCACTGCCGGTCCTGCGGAGTAATGCCAGAATCCGTGCATGCAGTACCTCCAGTTCAAAAGGCTTCACGATATAATCGTCCGCACCATTCTCAAAGCCTGAAACAATATCCGCACAGTCTCCTTGGACCGTAAGAAAAATAACGGGAAGTTCTTTCCAGTTCCTGCGAATCCACCGGCATAAGCCGTCCCCGCGTCCGTCCGGCATATTCCAGTCCAGCAAAACAAGAGTGGGAACATGCTCCCTTAATGCCTGTCCTGCCTGCGCAAGCGTTTCACAGATCGTTACCTTAAAATTCTTCTGTTCCAGATATGCTTTTACAAGCAGTGCAATACCTGGATCATCCTCAATATAATACAGATCTACCATGGCCGGTTTCTTGTCCTTTCTTCCTTGCCTTTCAATGATACCATTTACAGTAAAACCGCTTATTCGCCCGGAAAGTGCGCCCTTGCAGGCAGGCGGACTTCCTATAACTTATATTTTACCAGATAAAAGTGACAATTTCATGACTGATTGATCTCCTGCAATGGAAAGAATGGACGCCATGCTCCCACTGTCGGCATATAATATAAGTTTCGGCTGAATCGTATAATTACTTTTGTTCCTTTTTCAGAACCTTTTAAAACACTTGATGCTCTGCAAAAATTTTACACGAAGCCAAATATCCGACTGTTGCAGACAGGACAGATATCGGTATGGCAAACACCGCAAAAAGGATTCCGTCTTTTATCTGCAGCGATATCGTTCCATTGTTGGGATCGCATAGCCCCCGCCATAGTCAACAGTCAGAAGATACTCCGGTCTGTCCCATTCATCTCCATAAATATAAAAGTATTCCAGCTCCCCGTGAGTAATATATCCGCTTTCATAGATCACTCTCTCTCTTTCATCATAATAGCTTTTCATCGAACAAAGCATTGTCCCGAATATGTAAGGATTGTGGGTATAATCCCGGCAGTATAAGGTTCCGTCGTCCCGGTACACATAATCCAGTTCCAGAACAGAGACGGACACTCGCTCCAGAGTCCCATCATTATTCCTTCTGTATTCCCAACCCTGTGATCTGTAAAAATCCGGTTTCCCGGCTTTCGTGTACTCCACAGTCTCCTCAAAATCCTCCACAGCGTCCGCTCCATCTGTTCCATATACCGATTTCATTGAAAATGCAGTATCGCCTTCCCAATCCTGCTCTCCCATGCTCTCAATCGTAAATCCATACCGTTCTACACATTTTTCTCTGTCACCATTAAAATAATAACAATACACAAGCCCGCAAAACTGTTCTGCAGATTCATCCATGTATAATTCCAGACGCAGATTATGATACCTGTCATAATACTGATACATGAGAACAGCGTCCTCAAATCCCGCTTCTGCCAAAAAAGCTTCTCGGTTTTCATATTCCCTCATAGGATCTTTTGTCCCGCCACCATCCATCCATGTCCGAATGGAAGTCTCTTCTGTGTACTCTCTAAGTCGGCGCAGGCCATCCCACAAAAGTCTGTCATAATACTTTTCGTTTGCCAGATTCCCGGCTTCATCCAGGGACACGGAGCCTTCAAAAATACTCTGATTTTCCAGATCGTCCCAAATTTCAAGCTGCCCGGTTTCCTTCTGAAGCCTCCACCACCGCGTCTCCTCCATACCTCCTTTTGATTCATTGGCCTGATACAGCCTCTTTATCTGCTCTATATCGTTATCCTCTGTGGTAAACACTGACTGTCCGTCAGAAGAATACTGCATGGGAAGAGCCGGGTCAAACGGCAACGTCGTTTCCAGTACATCTGTTTCCCCAGACTCTGATGGCAATACAGCTTCTGGTGCTGCCTCGGCATCGCCTGTTGTATTTGTATTGCCACCATTGCCTGTACACGCTGTCAGAACAGCTGCGCAGGCAAATATTGCACATAAAATAACTGCTTTCCTCATACAATCCCTTCTTGTATCCTGTCCATCAGGATCAATCATCGGTATCTGCCTCGCCGTCGTACTGGGTGTAGGCCCGCACGCAGACACCATCTTTGACGTGAATAAACTCCGCATTCATGTCCTCGTCATAGTAAATGTAAATCAGTTCATTATCCCCGGCCAGTCATCCTTGGTAATCACTCGTTATTACAAAAGATTTAAATGTGTAACCGTCTATATGAACCGTCATCTTTTGGAACAAGTCCATTGCCTTTTCGCAGTCATCCTTACTCATAATCGTAAAATGATAATCTTCACTGGCTCCGTCAAAATTAACAATATATAAGTCATCCAGTTGTGCGGAAAGCTCTGCCAGCCATTCCACGATACAGTCGTCGTCTGAAAATTTTTCTTCATCAATGGTGAAATCAAGTCCCCGCGCTGTCTTGAGGTTCTCAACAAACCAGAAAAAATCCTCTAAATCCGGTGCGCCGGCGTCAGAAGAAATCAGATAGTATTGCGATTTTACAGGCTGTTTGTCCTCACTGGCCATATTTCCAAATGGATCGTCCGGATCGACATCGTGCCCGGAGAGCACATATAAAATATCAGGAATGCCGCCATATTCATCGACCGCATTTTCCAGACATTCTTTACAGCGACAAAACGCTTTTTCATGATGCCCGCAAAGTATCAGGGCACAAAAATCTTTCAACACATCAGTTTGGCTCAAATTAAGTACCATTTTTGATTCCTCCTTTGTTTCGCTTTCAAATAAGATTTTACCTTGCTCATTTCCAGCCTTCCTCATTGCTGCCGGTTTCATAGCTCAATAGAAAAATATGGGGGTAATCGTCAGCAGAACGCCGGTGTTTTAATGCCCACGCCTTCCCTCCACCGACATTCCCCGGCTTCTACGGTACTATGAGACTATCCGACTGCCTGCCGCCCATCCGCTTATCTCCATCTTCTAGTTGATAAAACGTCTTTGCTTGGCGCACAACTGGAAGTTGTCAAACTGTATTGTCCTTCGCTAAAACAATAAGCTGACATCTCCATAAATACAGATGCGAAGCAC
>CAJUMT010000167.1 GCA_910587495.1 uncultured Lachnospiraceae bacterium
GGTAAGAAAGACCGGTGCGCCCACAGATACATCACGGAGTACATCACTGTAATTTCTCAAATCAGAGATTGGTTTGATATTAGGCATAATCACCTTCTCCTTTCCTGCCCTTAGTATACCCTGATTTGATGCTAAATTCAACAGCATATTTTACAGCGATAATACTCTTTTCAATGGTTTTGCCATTTTAAACGGAAGTTATATCTAATATATCTGAAGATGTCAGTCTGTCCTTCGCCCAAAAACCAAATCATAGTCACAGCCTGATACGCTCTTTCAATTCTTCCCGGATCTTAAGCTTACCAAACCCCGCCGCGTTTTCCGTATGGATGGGTATAATCGCCTCCCTGGGCGATACCCGGTTGATAGTTTCGGCGATCACTTCCGCCGGCGCATGCCCGCTGGTGTGCATGGAAATGGCATGGTATTTCTTTGTGAAATCATGAAGTTCCCGGTCATAGGCTTTCCGCCAGGGCTGCAGATATCCTTCCCACATGGAATAGACGACGATGGGGTTAAGGTCCGCGAACCTGTCAATCCATTTTTCATAGGCCGGAGTTGCTTTGATCACGGCCACAAACCCCCGCTTGCGCATATACTGCTCCTGGGTCATGGAAAGCCCCTGCAGCTTAAAGTCAAACCGAACCTCATAGGCATATTTAAAATCATAACAGGGCGTCATTTTCCCGGCAGTCTCCCGGAAGGTTTTAAGCTGGGCATACACATAAGAATTTCCGTACATCCCCATCCCGTAAGATTCCCCCGCCTGATAAAAGGAGGCCAGGGAATCCAGGTTCGTGGAGGAGCAGATCAAAAATACATGCCGGTGGTTTTTAAAAAGCTTCCTAGCCTCCTCCTGAAGCTCCGCCTCGGAATACACCCGCTCCCCCGGCCTGCTCATCATGGTTCCCTCCGTGATCAGCACATCCACAGGCCGCCGTCCCCGGCAGGTAATATATTTCTCGATCACGCCAAACAGTGCCTGCCCCCTGTACCCGTGGTTCCGGTAATCCCCCGTATGCAGGATCGTCTTGTCCGGCGTCTCAACCAGGAACATATAGGACAACGTCAATGGTATGACGGTACAAAAACGGCCTGCGAAAAAAATAGAGCCATGGCCTATGCTCCATGACTCTCTTTTACAAACACTGTCTTCACCTTAAAAAGATCCCCGTCTATCGTCACCTTAAACTCTCCGCCGCAGGCGATGGTAAAGCTTTTGGCGATGGCAAGCCCCAGCCCGTTCCCTTCGGTGCTCCGGCTTTTGTCGCCTCTGGTAAACCGCTCCACCACCTCGTCCGCGTCAAACTCCATCTCGCAGTCCGATGTATTTTTGATCGAAGTAAGGATCTTACCTTCTTTTTCTTTCGCTTCTATATAAACCCTGCTGCCCGCCATGGAATATTTCAGCGTATTTTCCAGCAGATTCTGGTAGACCCGGTACAGTTTTTTCCCGTCCCCCATAAAGGGCAGTTCTTCCTCCCCCAGTTTCATGCGGAAAATAAGCCCCGACGCATCCATGCGCTCCTGCATATCAGCCGCTGTCTGGCGAAGCAGGCGCGCCATATCAAGGCGTTCCATATGAAGGTCCTGGCCGCCGCTGGTGGCTTTGGCCATATCAAACACATCCTGGATCATCTCCCGAAGCCGCACTGCCTTCACCGACAAAAGCGCCACATAGTCTTTTGCTTCCTGGGGAAGGCCTTCTGTCTTGGCCAAGAGGTCGATGCAACCCACCATGGCAGTCAGCGGCGTCTTTAAGTCATGGGATACATTCGTAATCAGATCCACCTTCATCCGCTCGCTCTTAAGCTGCTTTTCCACACTTTCCTTTTTGACCCTTTGAACGGCCAGCAATTGTTCCTCCGAACTACGGAACAAAGATTTTTTTGGCAGGATGGGTTCTTTTGTCCGGATGTCATTTTCCGACAGTTCCTGGATTTCGTCTACCAGCACGCCGATCTCCCTTGCCGTGTGCATTACGAACCAGAAGTCAACTGCAATAAACACCGCCGCCGCCACAAACACAAGAAATGCCAGCTCTTCCTCTCCACAGCCAGCCCCCAGAAATAAAAGTGCAATAGAAACCAGTGCAAACTCTATCCCCAAAAAGCAAAAACGCCTGCGCCTCCATATTCTGACGCTTTTTCCCTGTGCCGTCAGGTCTGCCTGCCTCTCTTCCAGCTTTCTTTTTTCCTGCCGTATTTTCCCGGCAAGACGGTAGAAGAACAATGTCTTCATCAGCTTATTTTTACACAAATGCCGGGTCAAAGACATGGTAAGAAAGACAAAAACGCCGGCCACCAATGCAGTGGAAAAGACAAGGAATATAAATAAAAACAGAAATTCACCGATCCATCCGATCCGGTCAAAGACCCTGTTGACCGCTATACTGTATCTTCTCCACAGCCTCCAATGGTTTAGGTACGCCATGTATGACAAAAATGCCAGCCACAAATCCGGCCATTTCCCGTCCAGCAGCCGGACAGGAACCGGCTCTTCTTTTCCGTTTCCCATCTGGATATTCAGATATGCCAGGAAGATGACGGAAAGTATGGTAAAACCACAGCTTACAATCCACCAGTAGTCGTCTCTTCCTGCCGCACCGCAGAAGATCAAAGTAAAGCTTAAACTTGCAGCCGTTCCGTAAAAACTCCAGGACGGATTCGTATCCTCCGTTCCGTATCTAAATCTTTTCCATTTTGTATCCAATGCCCCACACCACCTTTAAATATTTTGGATTTTTCGTATCGATTTCTATCTTTTCCCTGATCCGCCGGATATGTACCATAACTGTATTTTCCACCGCGTAGGCTTCTTCGTTCCAGACTTTGGCATAGATCTCTTCCGCAGAAAATACCTGTCCTAAATGCCGCATCAAAAACTCCGTGATCTTATATTCTGTAGCTGTGAGTTTTATTTTCTCGCCGTCCACAAAAAGCTCTTTTCCATTTAGATCCAGTATAAGCCCGCCGGTGCAGATGCGGCTGTCCTTACTTTCCTGCCTGTTTACATCCCCCAGCGTCATATAGCGCCGAAGCTGCGAACGAATCCTGGCCATCAGTTCAGCTGTCTGAAAAGGCTTTGCCACATAATCGTCGGCGCCCATGGACAGCCCCAGTACTTTGTCGCTTTCCTCCGTCTTCGCCGACAGGATAATGACCGGAATATTTTTCTTTCTTCTGACTTCCATCAGGGTAGAAAGACCGTCCAGCTTAGGCATCATCACATCCAGAAGAATCAGGTGTACGGTCTCTTCCGTCAGCCGCTCCAAAGCCTCCATTCCGTTATAAGCAGGAACGGCCTTGTATCCTTCCAGCTCTAAAAGACGGCTTAAAACCTTTACGATTTCTTTGTCGTCGTCTGCCACAAGGATCGTGTAAGTATCCTCCATCTTAATCTCCCTCCTCGCATATAGCTGTATTTTTATCATAGCAAAAATATCTGACGATTTTAAGAGATAAAACTTACAGTTTTCTTAAAATTTGGAATTTGCCAAGACACCAAAGATCAAAGATGTGCATATATAAGAATAAAAGTGAATTTCATGAGGTGTATAAATGGATCAATCTGCGCCTGCTTCTCATTTTCAATATCTTCTGTCACACGCCGAGCCTGCCGCGATTGCATGGATACAGGGAAATGCCTCCGAGCCTCAGCTCTCAGGCTCTGTAAAATTTTATCAGACTTCCTATGGAGGCGTCCTGATAGAGGCCCAGATCTTCGGCCTTCCCAATATCCATATGCCGGGGGACAGCAGTTTCTACGGCATGCATATTCACGAATACGGAGACTGCTCCAGACCTTTTGAGCGAACCGGCAATCACTACAATCCGGGAAAAATGCCGCATCCTCTGCACGCCGGAGACTTGCTTCCCCTTTTAGGCAACCAGGGATATGCTTATCTGGTATTCTACGATAAGCGTTTTTCCGTGAACGATATCATCGGAAGATCCGTTGTGATTCACAGTATGGCTGATGATTTCACCAGCCAGCCTTCAGGCAATTCCGGCAGCAAGATCGGATGCGGAACCATCCGGAAAATGACAGCATAATCCCGACTCTCCTTTTAATACCGGGACGCCCTTCCCCCGTTGCCTTTTCCTTCTTCTGTCATACCGAAAGTCTCTATGAAAAAAGTGCGGGCTTTCAGGTTATATTTTGTCTCCGCCTGCTCTAAGGCCTTTTCCACAATATCCGCCATGACCTGGGAGTCCGCGGCAGCCCTGGCATTGATAATGACAGAAAGCGCACTGTAGGACTGCGTAAGCTTCCTGGCATACTCGGTCTCATAATCTATACCAAGAAGGCTTGCCTTTAAGAAATCTCCGTCTATGCCGGAAGCGAAGGCTTTCAGATGGGGGACGTTGTCATGGTGTTTTTTCAGTCCCTCTCTGATACCTTCAAAGATATCTTCAATGACTTTGTTAAAGTCTACGTTTTTATCTTCTTTTTCTTCTAAAAATACCCGGCGGTTATACCAACTCAGCAGATTTTCAGCCGCAATAAACGCCTCGGAACCATAACCGATCTCCTTGTGCCTGGCCGGAGCTTTATGGGTCATCAAATAATCCACCACCGCATCGACGCCTTCGCCGGTCCGCGCGGACATGGCCATCACAGGCGTATCCGGATAAGCCGTATGAATAAACGCCATACGTTTGTCAGTCTCTTCCTGACTAAGCAGGTCTGTCTTATTCAGCACAATCAAGTCTGCTTCCGCCATCTGTGCGTCAAGGAGAAAACACATCTCGGAAGGAAGATGAAGTTTTGCCTTCTCCGGCATAATCATCCTTAAGTGTTCCGGATCAACGATACAGGTAAACGGCATCAGGTCAAATTCTCCTGGCTCGCGCTTTTCCAGTTCCAGATACACATGGTCCAGCGCGCCGATGCCGCAGCCCGGAATATCCGAAAAAATCACCGTCGCTTTGTCTGATCTTAATTGATGCAGCTTGTCTACCAGATTCTCATGCTGATAACAGATACAGTTTCCTGTGATGCTGGTCGTAAGAACATCGGTAGTCGCCGTATAATCGGCGTCCACGATATTGCTCGCCCCCAGATCGTTGGCAAGAATCGCCGCTTTTCCATAACGTCTGTTGACGGACTGCGCAAACGCGATCATAGACGTAGTCTTCCCGGCTCCCAGAAAGCCGCTGGTTACCATGTACTTTGTGTTTGTCTGTTCCATTCCAAATAACCCCCTGTTAAAATTTTGTTACAACCGCTGCTGTTCTGTGGTTTTGCAGCAGCATATCTTTGCTGTTTCTGCATGTTCTTTATGACGTCTTTTGCATAAATACAAAGGACGATATAAAAAAGCCATGATTTTTAATGTCGTACCAAGTTTCTTCTGCGCAACAATCTCCAATAACCGACTGGCGTAACTGCAGCCGTCCGTATTGATTGAATAATAATTCCATGGCCCGACACGCCGACTGGTAACAATCCCTGATTTACATAGAATCTTCATGTGATGCGACAGTGTCGGCTGGCTGATTTTCAAATCTTCCAGTAAAACGCACGCGCACTGCTCCCCTCCGCACAGCAGTTCCAAAATCTGAATCCGGTTTTTGTCCGTAAACGCGCGGAAAACACGCATATATTCATCTGTCATATGTTCCCACTCTCCTTTCTTTATACTCTATCATACATATCGAAAATTTTCAATATATGTGACAAGATAAAAGCTCACAAAATAGACCGTTTTGGCCTATTTTGTGAGCATCCTGCAGATCACTGCAATAGTTTCGATAATAATCAGAAGCGGCATCATGATATCTTTCCGAAATTTCCGCTCTTCCAGTTTCACTTCAATCCCTGTTATCCGAACCGTACCGCTACACTTTTCCAGTTTTCGACCGGCCTGTACCGAAGACAGCCATCCTTGATCTTGATCGCTTCTTCCTGCTCAGAATAAACATCCTCAATCTTTGCCGGACACCCTTCCGGAAGTGGAATCTCGATCTGCTCCGGCAGTTCTCCGCCGAACAGATGCAGAACTCCATAAGCGCCACCGGATCTTCCCACCCGGATCAGCGCCTGCCACCCTTCCGGATGCCGTTCACTCCGGATCTTCGCGCCAAACCGCCAGGACTGGCCGTCCTGGATGACCGGTACGATCGCCCGGTAAAAGTCCATTCCTCTGTCGATCAGACCCCACTGTTCTTCACTCAGATCCGTCACATCCCCGGAGATGCACATCCGTCCCAGGAAAGTCGCTGCTATTGTATAGGCGATCCGTTTCAGAGAGTCTTCCTTACGGATCACCGCCCAAATCTGACTCTGGACCGGATGGATCAGCCGGTGCAGATTTGCCGCGATGATAGGGATTTCCGGGCACTCATGGGCATCGGAAAAAGACGCCATACTCATCTGCGCCATCAGTCCCGGTTCCAGCCGGTGGCCTCCGGAAGAACAGTTCTCCAGCACGATTTCCGGCAATTCTTTTTTGATTTTCTCAAAAAATGCGACCGACGCCTCCATATTCTGGCGAAGCCCCTCGCCCAGAGATTCCGCACCATCGCAGCCGATGCCGATGGTTTCATTATAGTCGATCTTCATATAGCCGAAACCATACCGATGCAGCGTACCAATCACCTTCTCTGTCAGATACTGCTCCACCTAGGGATCCCTCATATCCCAGAACCGGCGGAAATAGCTGGTCAGCACTTCTCCGTCCTTATGAAGCAGATGTGATTCCTCATGGTAAGCTCTTGAAGCCTTCCCCACCGTCTCGATCTCAAACCAGATGCCGGGGATCATCCCGGCTTCCCGGATCAGATCCGTCGTCTTCTGAAGCCCTTCCGGAAACAACTCCTTTGACGGCTCATAATCACCCATACTGATGTCCCACGGAACCCCGTTCTCCCGATACCATCCGCAGTCGATCACAAAATAGCGGAAGCCTTTGTCCTTGATGCAGTCCACAATCTTTCGAATATTTTCATGAGACGGTTCACCCCAGGTCGTGCAGTATTCATTAAAGATGATGGGAAGCCCCTGCTCCACCTCCGGACAGTTCCTCCGCCCCTCCAGCGCCGCCTCCGTCAGTCTGGCAGTAAACCGGTCAATGGAATCCGTATGCGCTGTACTTACGATGGCCTCCGGCGTTTGAAAGCTTTCTCCCGGATGAACTTCTTTCATCCAGTGCCCAAAGTCCCGGTCCGCCAGCCCACCGCCGAAGGCCAGCGCATCGTCTTTCCGGTACAGTTCTATCTGCCAGGATGCCGGGTGTGCGATCTGCGCACCCCAGAATACATGGTTCTGTGTATCCTCCACCGCCGCAAACGGGAAGAAATGATTTACCGGCATGGAGCCGGTCTGTCCGAACCGTTCGCAGCGCACCGCATGGGGATCCCAGGCAGGGACAAGCTGCAGTTCCTCCAGCGGAATCGCTTCGTGACGCCCCTCCTGGCTCCAGACACTGCGGAACCGATGCAGCCTGAGTCTGCCGTAGCCGTCTCCTTCCAGATATGGGGACAGGCCCCCAAGGGAAAAACTCTCGAACATTTCCAGTTTCAGAGTTTCGTTTCCGATATTTTCCAGAGAGCAGAAGATTCTCACATAGGGCGTCCCCTTTTTCCACAGCAGATGATGTACTGCCTGGTATCTGCCGTCCCCGGAGGCCAGATACGTCCGGACTTCCTCTGTCTGATCTTTCTCTTCATGCTCCTGCCGTTCATAGACGAACCTACGAACAGTCTCTGCATTTCTCATGCTGCTCCCCATCGCATAAGC
>CAJUMT010000168.1 GCA_910587495.1 uncultured Lachnospiraceae bacterium
ATGTTCTGGTCAGATACACCCCGTTAGGCGGCAGAAGTTTGTCCGGCGGCGGAATCAGATTGGTGGTAGGAAGGCCTAAGGTTCTGCCGATCTGCCTTCCGTGCAGCACTTCCCCACAGACAAAATACGGATATCCCAGCAATTCGTTCGCTAACGGAATGTTTCCTTCATAGAGAGCTTCCCGCACATAAGTGCTGCTGATATCCCTGCCATGGCTTTCTTCTTTTTCTATGACGTCCACCGCAAAACCCAGTCTCTTCCCCATATCTTTAAGAAGACGGACGTCTCCTTTTCTCTGATAGCCGAAACGAAAGTCTTTTCCCACCGCCACAAAGCCGACATGAAGCTGTCTAAAAAGTACTTCTTCCACAAATGTCTCCGGTTCCATATGAGCAATTTCCGGTACGAAAGGACACTCTAAAAGCCTGTCGATGCCTGCTGCCTCCAGCATATCTCTTCGTTCCTTATTTGTCATAATATTCTGAGAGGACAATCCCTGCAGCATCCGGGTAGGATTTTTTTCAAAAGTAAATATAGTAGCAAGTAGGCCTTTCTCCTTCTGCTGCAGTACATATCGGATTAATTTTTGATGCCCTCTGTGAAGCCCGTCGAACTTACCAAGACTCACCGCCGAAACTTTATCAATATGAAATTGTGTTGTTCCTGTCACATAGTCCATCGTTTTCTCTCTATTTTCCGTAAAACATTTTCACCGGTCGATAAGAATGTCTCTCCTGATCATACCGGTAAATTCCGATAAACCGACCTTCCTGGTCATATACGCGGACTTCTCCCAAAGCCTCGCTTTCCTGTTCCACATCTGATTTTTTAAACGGATTGCCGTTATACCCAAGTTTCTGACTTTCCTCTTTTAATGTCACAGACGCAAGTCCTTTAAATACTTCGTCCACCGACTGGATAATCTCATCTAGCCTGCCTTCGTCTCTTAACTTTTCCACTTCTGAAAGTGTAACGCTTCTTTCAAGGCAAAACATACCCGACCTGGTCCGCAAGAGGCGCTCCATGCAGCCGTGGCAGCCCAGCTTTTCACCAATATCATGGCACAAAGTTCGGATATAAGTTCCTTTGGAGCAGGAAACAGACATTCGCACCCTGGGCAGATCCATATCCAGTATTTCAATTTGATGGATCCTGACCTGGCGAGGTTTACGCTCTACTTCTTTTCCGGCACGGGCCAGGTCGCACAACTTCTGCCCGTTTACTTTCAGCGCGGAATACATGGGCGGCACCTGGGCATATTCTCCCACAAAGCTCATGATCGCTTCTTTTACCTGCTCCTCCAAAACAGATACTTCCGACCGTTCCATGACCGCGCCTGTAGTATCCTGGGTATCTGTAGATTGTCCTAAGAGCAGCACTGTTTCATAGATTTTATCCCTGTCCGTCAACAGATCGCACAGCTTAGTACCTTTTCCCAAACATACAGGAAGGACCCCCTCCGCTTCCGGGTCAAGAGTCCCTGTATGCCCGATCTTTTTCTGTTTCAATATACCGCGCAGCTTTGCCACCACATCATGGGAAGTAAAGCCTCGTTCCTTATAAATATTAATAATCCCGTCCTTCACTGTTTCTCCTGATTTAACTGATGTTCGATATGTAAAGTCAGATTATTGACAATGTCATGGAAAGTTCCTTTCATGGATACGCCCGCTGCCCGCTTATGCCCGCCGCCTCCAAAATAAGAAGCAACAGCGTTCACATCCACCAGATCTTTAGATCGCAGGGATACTTTATATTCCATATTCCCTGTCTGGTACAAAAAGATCGCGGCTTCCACGCCTTCTGTCAGTTTTAGCTGGCTGACAATCCCGTCTAACTCCACCGATGTCACGCCAAAAAAATCCATGTCTTTCTGCTTTACCAGGCTGACAATCCCTTTTCCATTCAGGATCAGCATGCTTTCTAAAAGTGCTTTCCCCAGGATCTGATTCTGAAGATAAGTCTTTTTATAAAACGTCTCTTCCAGAATATAGGTATAAGGAATCCCTTTCTCCATCAGCATGGCAGCCACACGCATAGTATCCGGAGAAGTACAACTGTACTGGAATACACCCGTATCATGGGCAATCCCCGTATACAGCGCAGCGGCAGCTTTCATGGATATCCTCTCCGAATCCATCATCTTACAAAGAACTTCGCAGGTGGAACTGGCATCCGGATTGATCTCGTTTAAGTCCGCATATCCCGGATTGCTGATGTGATGGTCCACGCAGACAGTTTTCTTTGCGTTGTCAAAATATTCCGCGGCGCCTCCCAGCCGATCATAGGCAGCGCAGTCCACCGCTATAAACAAATCATACTCTTTCTTTTCTCCATCCGGCGTACGGATCTTATCAAAGCCGTCCAGTATCGCGAATTTTTTATCCGGCTGTTCCAGCCAAATCTCTGCTTTTGTATGCGGAAAATTGTCCCGAATATAATTCCAAAGACCCACGCAGGCGCCTACACAGTCGCCGTCCGGTCGGATATGGCCGGATATGGCGACTGTACCAATGCCCTGCAGTTCTGTATCAAGCTGAATCATTCTATACCCTCTTCTTTGTTATCTTCGTCTGCGTTCCTGCCGCTTTCTCCTATTACTTCGTCAATCCGCCTGGACATATTGACGCCGTATTCGATGGATTGGTCCGGAATAAAGATGATCTCCGGCGTATTGCGAAGATTCAGTTCCCGGGCAAGCTGGCGGCGGATATAGCCCACCGCGCTTTTAAGCCCTTCTACCGTAGCATTTTTTGCATTTTCATCCCCTAACACGCTGATATAAGCTTTGCATGTCTTAAGATCCGGAGCCACAGACACCTGCACCACGGAAGTTAAGGGACTGACGCGGGGATCTTTAATTTCTCCCCGTATAATCTCCGACAGCACTTTTTGTACTTCTCCGTTGACGCGGGTATTCTTTATACTGTTTTTTCTCATTCTATCTTGGCACCTCTACCATTATATATCCTTCTACAATATCCAATTCCTGAATATCGTTGAACTTATCAAATACCAGGCCGCATTCAAACCCGGCTTTTACTTCTTTTACATCGTCCTTAAAACGCTTCAGAGACGCTAAATCTCCTTCGTAGATTTGTTTGCCTTCTCTGGAGATACGGACTTTGCAGTTTCTCTGGAGCATACCGTCCAGTACATAGGAACCTGCAATATTGCCCACACCGGAAGCTTTGAAGATCTGGCGAATCTCCGCATGGCCGATGATTTTTTCCTCGAAAATCGGATCCAACATACCTTTCATCGCCCGTTCCACATCCGCAATAGCGTCGTAGATGACACGATACAGGCGCAAATCCACTTTCTCCCGCTCTGCGGTTTCTTTTGCCGTAGCGTCGGCTTTTACATTAAATCCAATAATAATGGCGCTGGACGCGCTTGCCAAAGAGACATCGGATTCGTTGATCGCGCCCACGGCTCCGTGGATACATTTTACCACTACCTCTTCGTTGGACAGTTTAAGGAGCGATTGCTTGACCGCCTCCACCGAACCCGCCACGTCTGCTTTGATCACAAGATTCAGTTCTTTTAAATTGCCGGACTGAATTTGAGAATACAGATCGTCCAGAGACATTTTAAGCTTCGTATCTTCCAGCATCTTCTCTCTGCTTTCCTTAATAAAGGTCTCTGCAAAGGTTCTTGCCTCTTTATCGGTCTGCGGAGATACGAATATCTCTCCCGCCATGGGTACGTCATTTAAACCGAGAATCTCCACTGGCATGGACGGACCTGCTTCTTTGACTCTGCGTCCTTTGTGGTCCATCATAGCGCGGACTTTGCCATATGACGCGCCTGCCGCAATGAAATCTCCCACATGAAGCGTACCTTTCTGCACCAGCACGGTGGCAACCGGACCTTTTCCTTTGTCCAGCTCTGCCTCTATAACGATACCTCTTGCCTGGCGTTTCGGATTGGCTTTAAGTTCCATCACATCGGCAGTCAGAAGCACCATATCCAGAAGATTGTCAAGACCTTCTTTGGATTTGGCGGAAACCGGTACGCAGATGGTACTCCCGCCCCAGTCTTCCGCGACCAGGCCGTACTCGGTCAGCTCCTGTTTTACCTTATCTACATTGGCGCCCGGCTTGTCGATCTTGTTGATGGCAACGACGATCTCCACATCCGCCGCTTTCGCATGACTGATCGCCTCTACGGTCTGGGGTTTTACGCCGTCATCGGCAGCGACCACCAGGATCGCAATATCGGTAGAGCTGGCGCCGCGCATACGCATGGCAGTAAACGCTTCATGGCCTGGCGTATCCAAAAATGTAATTTTCCGGTCTCCGACAGATACCATATAAGCGCCTATATGCTGGGTAATGCCTCCGGCTTCTTTATCTGTCACATGGGTATCGCGGATCGCGTCCAAAAGAGAAGTTTTACCATGGTCTACATGACCCATAACACAAACTACCGGCGCTCTGGATACCAGTGTCTCTTCTGCATCTTCCTGGTCTTCCAGCATCTTGCCGATTACGTCTTCCTTTTCTTCCGGTTCCGGATCAAAATTATATTCCAGTGCAATTTCCCCTGCGGACTCAAAGTCCAGCTCGGAATTAACCGTCAGCATCTTTCCGCTTAAAAACAGCTTCTTAATAATTGCGGAAGGCTGAATTTTCATACGCTCCGCCAGGTCCGCAATGCTGATGCTCTCAGGAAGCGGAAGTTTCTTTGGTTCCAAATCTTCCTTTTTCGGCGCAACGGGGCGGGTCTCCGGTTTTATGAACCTGCCCGGCTTATTTTTCAGTTTACTGATATCCGCGTCCTTATACTGCTTTTCCTGCTTCTGATGGCTGCGGTTATCATATCTTCTGCCTTCCGGTTTGGCTTCTACAGGCGTCTCAAAAGCTTTATTCATCTGACGCCCAAGGGTATTTCTTCCACCCTGGCCGCCCCTGTTATCCGGGCGTCCTCCCTGGGGACGATCTGTACTGCGATTACGATTAAAGCCCTGACGGTCTCCTGTATTATTTCGCCCGTCCTGACGTCCTCCCTGGGGACGATCTGTGTTACGATTATAGTTTGGCCTGTCAGAGCCTGTGTTATTCCTGTTATAATTCGGACGGTCTCCTGTATTATTCCGTCCATCCTGACGATTTCCCTGGGGACGGTCTGTGCTGCGGTTACGGTTAAAGTTCTGCCGCTCCCTTGCGCCGCTTCTGTCGCTTCTGTCCGTCCGGTCGCCCTTGTCGCTTCTTTGCCCCTGACCACTGCGATTCTCAGAGCGGCCGTTCTGGGGGCGCTCCTGTCGTCCGCTGTTTGGACGATCCGTGTCTTGATTTTTGTTTTCCTGACGCATAAGCGGACGATTTTCCGCCTTTATTTCAGGTTTCTTCGCTTCTGTCTTCTGGGGTTCTTTTTTCACTTCCGCTTTCGGCTCCTGCGCTGTTGTGCGCTCACGCTTTTGCTGCGGACGCTCCAAAGACGGCTTACGGGGCTGCCTGCGCTCCGGACTTTTCCTGTCCCGACTGTTCTCCGGATTGTGTACTACAATAAATTTTTTCTTTTTCTGAACAGGCTTTGCTTCCTTTGAAGCCTCTTTTTGCGGCTCCTGCTCTGCCGCCTGCTGCTTTTCTGCCGGTGCTTCCGACTTGCCAACGGCAGCGCGCACCAACGATGCCTGATTATCTTCCAGTGTTGCCATATGTGTTGTCACCTCAATATTTTTCTCTGCCAGTACGGCCATGATCTCTTTACTTGTTTTGTTCAGTTCCTTCGCGAGTTCATACACGCGGATATTCTTACTCGACATACTTACCGCCTCCAATACCTGATTCTTGATTAAACCGGCGGATTGCCGCCATGGCCAGCCCTTCATCTTCGATGGCAGCCGACACCCTGGCTTCTTTCCCGCAAGCTGCTCCCAATTCTTCTCTGCTTCCCAGAAAATACAGCGGCACTTTATAGTAAGTACAAATGTTGCGAAAATTCTCGCTGGAGCGCTCGGAGGCATCTTCTGACACAAACACCAGCTTCGCCCTTTTTTTTCTTATGGATCTCTCCACTCCAAACTCCCCGCTTACAGCCTTTCCCGCCCTGGTCGCCAGACCGAGATAAGCCAGAATTTTACTTTTCTGCAAGCTTTCCAATCTCCTTTTCAAGGTTGTCATAAATTTCCTGTGAGACTCCCGTCTTAAGCGCCCGTTCAAGTCCTTTTGACTTTACTGCTTTTGCAAAGCAGTCCGGATTGCCGCACAAATAGGCGCCCCGCCCATTCTTTCTGCCGGTCGTATCCAGCAAAATCTCATTATCCGTCGTCCGCAAAATCCTTATCATGTCCCTTTTGCTTTTCATTTCGCCGCATCCGATGCACTGCCGCATGGGTATTTTTCTTACTACACTCATTCTGCTGTTTCCTGCTCCTCATCCGTCAGGACATCTTTGTCATAAGTCTCGTCCTGCTCCATATCGTCGGCGTATGTTTCTTCAGATCTGTATTCCTCATCGTCTGCATATGCTTCCTCAAAATATTCTTCCTCGTCGTATTCATCCTCCTCATCGTCATAGAAGCCTTCATAAAACCCTTCGATGGCATTTGCCTGGCTCTCACTTTTAATATCTATCTTAAATCCGGTCAGACGAGCTGCCAGTCTGGCATTCTGGCCTTCCTTACCTATTGCAAGGGAGAGCTGATAATCAGGAACAACTACTTTGGCAGTCTTATCCTCTGGGTCAGCCAGGACTACGACCACCTTCGCCGGACTTAAGGCATTCTCAATCAGAAGCGCCGGGTTTTCATTCCAGTTGATGATATCAATCTTCTCTCCTCTTAATTCATTGACAATGGAGTTGACGCGCGCGCCGTTAAGACCCACGCAGGCTCCCACCGGGTCCACATCCGGATCATTGGACCACACTGCGATCTTGGTACGGGAACCAGCCTCGCGGGCAATGCTTCTGATTTCCACAATGCCGTCCTTGACTTCTGTCACCTCGGACTCAAACAGGCGTTTGACCAGTTCCGGATGTGTCCGGGACACCAGCACTCTGGGACCTCTGGTCGTATCTTTTACTTCAAGAATATAGACCTTAATACGTTCCGTGGGGGTAAATACCTCTCCTTTTACCATTTCATTTTCATTCAGAATCGCGTCTACTTTGCCTAAGTTCACACTTACATTTTTCCCAATATAGCGCTGTACCACTCCTGTGACTACATCTCTTTCTTTGGCATAATACTGATTGAACAGCACTTTTCGCTCTTCCTCGCGGATTTTCTGCAGAATCACATTCCTAGCGTTCTGGGTCGTAATGCGCCCAAACTCTTTGGATTTTATCTCTTCCTGCACGATATCTCCCAGTTCATACCTTCCGCTGATCTGTTTTGCTGCTTCCAGGCTGATCTGGGTCACATCGTCTTCCACTTCTTCTACAACCGTCTTCTCCACATATACATGAAATTCACAAGTATCACGGTCAATGGTCACGCGGAAATTATCTGTATCCTTACCAAATTGCCCTTTGCATGCAGTTATAAGCGAATTCTCAATGGCATCCAGCATTATGTCTTTACTGATATCTTTTTCCTTTTCCAAAATATCCAGCGCCATCTTTAATTCAGTGTTCATTTTCTGTCTTATCCTCCTTAAAAATCAAATGCCAGGCG
>CAJUMT010000169.1 GCA_910587495.1 uncultured Lachnospiraceae bacterium
CTACGATCTGTTCATATTCTTTTTTCCATTTTTTCATACTTTCGCGCCTCCTGTTTCCATATGTTTTTTTAGTTTCTCCACCGCCCGATACAGACGGCTTTTTACCGTGTTTTCATTCAGGTTAAGCATCCCGGCAATGGTCGAAATTTTTTCGTCTTCAAAATATCTTAAGACCACAACTGACCGTTCTTCCTGGTTCAGCATACCAAGCGCCCGTTTAAGATCCAGATCTTCAATCTGATCTTCCGCCCCCTCCTCCGGCACATTCTCTATAGGAACCGTATTCCCCTTATATTTTTTAAGAAAACGAACCGCTTCATTCATCATAATTCTGCAGATCCAGGTATCCGCATACTGCGGGTTTTTCAGAGAATCACTTTTTAGGATTGCCCTGTACGCGCCCTCCTGCACGATGTCCATGGCATCTTGTTCCTGGAAGGTATAACAATAAGCTATCCGATAATACTTCTCATAATTCCTGGTCACACATTCACGAACCAACGCCTCCTTATCTACACTTCTCATACCTCATCTCTCCTTATTTGGAAGTTTTGTATCTTCCCGGGAAGATACCGTTTTATAACTCTTAATTTTTATTTGACTGTTAGACCCATGAAATCCCGAAAAAGTTTCACCATAAAACAAAAAAGCAGATATTTTTTATCCGCTTTTTTGTGTCTTCTTATGCATATATCAGTTCTTCAAAATTTTTCACATATTTATCGCTGTATTTTCTGACGCTCTCCTGGTCGGGCTCGGAGCTTTCGTACACTCCGATCGTAAAAAATCCCGCTTCTTTCGCCGTCTTAAGGGCAAAGGCGGCATCCTCTGCCACTGCGCATGCAGCTGCCTTCCCCCCAAATTTTTCTGCGGCCAGATGATAGACAGCCGGATTGGTCTTACCAACGCCCACCATCCCGCAGTCCACCATGAAATCAAAATAGGATAGAAGTCCGTTTCTTAAAAGCGCCTGTTTTCCAAGCGCTGCCGATGAGGCAGTCGCTACGCACATGGGGATCCCCTTTTCTTTCAGATAAGAAAGCCATGCTCTGACTCCCGGCTTGGGCATGATATCTTCGGCATAATTTTTCTCAATCCGTCCGCACAACTCTCTGGTAATCTCCTCCGCCGTCTTATTAAGGTAATATTCTTTTTTAAGCCAGCATCCTGCCTCATGCACGGACATGGCAGTCAGTCGTTCATCCAGATCGTCAGGAACCGTCACCTTTAAATCTTCCATATAATTCCGCGCGAGACGTTTCCAATAAGGAATAGAATCCAGAAGAGTGCCGTCCATATCAAATATTATATACTGAAATTCCATACTTTTCTCCTATTAAAGTTCCGCGCCGCTATATACGGATCTTAGTGCCTTTCTGATCGCGTCCCGCTGCCTTAAGTCTTTGCACCGGCACCTCTTTTTCTTTGTATAAGATGGTAGGTTCTGATCCCTTTTCAAACAGACAGACCCCTTCTAAACAGTCCGTATCTGAAAGTTTCATCAGGCGCACACCCACTGCCGCTTTCTTCTTCTCCGGAATCTCATCTGCCTCAAACCGCAGGAAATATCCTGCCTCTGACCAAAGGACAATCTGCATACCCTTTTCTGAAAGACCTGCATACAACACTTCATCGCTTTCTCCCAACTTGGTCGCCGCGCTGGTACGGGTACGAACATCATATTCCGAACCGCTAACAATTTTACCCACGCCGCTGCGAGTGACAAAAAGCACATTTTTTTGTAGCAGCTCTTCCATACTGCAAATGCATAGAAGTTTCTCGGAAGCGCTGTCATAATTACAATAGTTGTCAATAGGAAACGCTTTATCCCTGAATTTGCCATAGGGAAGATCCATCACCTTAGCCGTGTGCATCCGCCCTATATCTGTGAAAATACATATACGATCCGTATTGCGGCAGCTGATTACATAACGGCTCTCCGTATCCGCAGCTTCTTTATTTCTCTCATAAGTAGCCACGTCCATCGTCCGGCAGTAGCCAAAACGGTCCATCAAAAGTACCACCGGTATCTCTTCCGGCTTCTTTTCTTCAAAAACCGCAGCTTTGGCATTCTCTACAACGGTCTTTCTTGGAACCGCATAGGCTTTTTTGAACCGGTCTAATTCCCGCATGACGACTTTCGCCATCTCGTCGTAATTGTTTAGTATTTCAGAATAGCGGGCAATATTTTTCATGGTTGTTTCATGTTCTTTTTGAAGCGCCTCTATCTCCAGTCCGATCAGCCTGTAAAGGCGCATCTCCAGGATCGCCGTCGCCTGACGATCCGTAAAAGAAAGCTTTGACGCCTGCTTTTTCGACCGTTCCGACTTAAAACGGATGCCTTCTGTCTGCCCGTTCACCAGACAGCTTTTTGCCATCTTAAGGTCCCGGCTGCCCCGTAAGATCTCTATAATCAGGTCAATCACGTCGCAGGCTTTCATCAGGCCTTCCTGAATCTCTTTTTTATCCAGCTCTTTATTCAAAAGAGTCCTGTACTTTCTGGTATTCAGTTCAAACTGAAAATCAATCACATGATCAAAAATCTGTAAAAGTCCCAGCGTTTCAGGACGTCCGTCTGCCACTGCCAGCATATTGACGCCAAACGTATCTTCTAAGCGGGTCTTTTTGTACAGCATATTGGTAATCTGCTCTGTATCTGCGCCTTTTTTAAGCTCCAATACAATACGAATTCCTTCTTTGGAAGACTGGTTGGTAATGTCCACAATATCCGTGGTCTTCTTTGTTTCCACCAGGGTTCCGATATCATTCAGAAATTTTCCGATATTAGCTCCGATCATTGTGTATGGAATCTGGGTGATGACAAGAAGCTCTTTACCTCCTTTTGCCTTCTCAATTTCCACTTTGCCCCGAAGCTTGATCTTGCCTGCGCCTGTTTTGTAAATCTGAACCAGCTCATCTTTATTGATGACTACCCCGCCTGTGGGGAAATCAGGGCCTGGCATGATCTTTAAAATTTCTTCCACCGTCAGTTTGGGGTTTTTCATATATGCCTTCATGGCATCTATGACCTCTCCCAGATTATGAGGCGGGATGCTGGTGGACATACCCACCGCTATGCCTTCTGCTCCGTTGACCAGAAGATGGGGAATCCTGGCGGGAAGAACGGAAGGCTCCTTTTCTGTCTCGTCAAAATTGGGGACAAAATCTACAACATCTTTATCCAGATCCGCCAGAAGCGCTTCTTCGCTTACTTTCTGAAGCCTGGCTTCCGTATAACGCATAGCCGCCGCCCCATCGCCCTCAATAGAGCCAAAATTCCCGTGCCCGTCCACCAGGGGCAGCCCTTTTTTAAAATCCTGCGCCATGACTACTAAAGACTCATAAATAGAACTATCCCCATGAGGGTGGTATTTACCCATCGTATCGCCTACGATACGGGCGCATTTTCTGTAAGGGCGATCACTTCTGATGCCAAGCTCATGCATATCATACAAAGTACGCCTCTGCACTGGCTTCAAGCCGTCCCGCACGTCCGGCAACGCCCGGGACACAATCACGCTCATGGCATAATCGATGTAAGATTTCTGCATGACATCCGAATATTCTGTTTTAATAATCATTTCTTCACTCATATTTTAAATATCCAGTTCTGCGTCTACCGCGTTTTCATAAATAAACTGCCGTCTGGGCGGAACCTCCGTCCCCATCAGCATCTCGGTCACGGACGAAGCAAGCCTTGCATCCTCAATTTCTACCTGTTTAAGCCTGCGGCTCTCAGGATCCATGGTCGTTTCCCAGAGCTGATCCGCATCCATCTCTCCTAAACCTTTATATCGTTGCAATGTAAATACGCCCGTATGTTTCTTCCGATAGGTTTCCAGCGCTTTGTCATCATAAAGATATTCCTCTTTTCCTCTTGAAGGCATAGCTTTATATAGAGGCGGCATGGCAATATACACATGTCCCTCATAGATCAGCTCCGGCATAAACCGGTAGAACAAAGTTAAGAGCAATGTGCTGATGTGAGCGCCGTCCACGTCTGCATCCGCCATGATAATGATCTTATCATAGCGAAGCTTCGTAATATCAAAGTCATTGCCGTATCCTTCCGAAAATCCGCAGCCAAAAGCGTTGATCATAGTCTTGATCTCTGCATTGGCCAAAACTTTATCTATGCTGGCTTTTTCCACGTTCAATATTTTACCTCTGATGGGAAGAATCGCCTGATAGGTTCGGTTCCTGGCAGTCTTGGCAGAACCGCCTGCGGAATCGCCCTCCACGATAAAAATTTCACATTTAGAAGCATCCCGGCTCTCACAATTAGCCAGCTTTCCGTTGGAATCGAAAGAAAATTTCTGTTTTGCCAGAAGATTTGTCCTAGCCCGTTCTTCGCTTTTGCGAATCTTTGCCGCTTTTTCCGCGCAGCCGATCACCGCTTTTAAAGTTTCCAGGTTCCTGTCAAAATACCGCTGGATCTCTTCCCCCGCCACTTTTGACGTTGCTTTAGACGCATCCTGATTGTCCAGCTTCGTCTTTGTCTGGCCTTCAAACCTGGGGTCCGGATGTTTGATGGAAATAACGGCAGTCATGCCGTTGCGCACGTCCGCACCGGTAAAATTGGCGTCTTTCTCTTTCAATATGCCCAATTCTCTGGCATAGCTGTTAATAATTGTGGTAAATATGGTCTTAAATCCGGTGATATGGGTTCCGCCTTCGGCATTGTAAATATTATTACAGAAACCAAGAACATTTTCATGAAATTCGTTGATATACTGAAAAGCACCTTCTACAGCAATATGCTCGCTCTCCCCCTTAAACTGAACCACGTCATGGATCGTTTCTTGAGAGTGATTTAGTTCTTTTACAAACCCCACAAGTCCGTCGGGTTCCTGATATACAATGCGCTCCGGCTGATCACCTCTTCGATCTTCAAAGATAATTGTAAGCTCCGGATTCAGGTAAGCCGTCTCGTGCAGGCGGCTTTTGACTTCCTCCGCCTTAAAGACTGTCTTTTCAAAAATCTCAGGATCAGGAAGGAAACAAATCTTCGTACCGGTTTCTTTCGTCCTGCGCACCTTCGGCAAAAGGCCCTCGATAAGTTCCTGCACTGGAATACCCCGCTCATAGCGATCGTGATGGACATATCCGTCCCTGGATACCTCGATGTCCAGATATACAGACAGAGCGTTTACCACAGAAGATCCTACGCCGTGGAGTCCTCCGCTGGTCTTATAAACTGTATCGTCGAACTTTCCCCCAGCATGGAGCGTGGTAAATACAAGGCGCTCCGCAGGCACGCCTTTGGCGTGCATTCCCACAGGAATCCCACGCCCGTCGTCAATCACCACACAGGAACCATCTTTTTCCAAATACACTTCTATCCGAGTGCAGAAACCTGCCAGATGCTCGTCTACAGAGTTGTCCACGATCTCATAGATCAGATGATTC
Source organism: uncultured Lachnospiraceae bacterium (assembly GCA_910587495.1). Lineage (GTDB taxonomy): Bacteria > Bacillota > Clostridia > Lachnospirales > Lachnospiraceae > Hominiventricola. The sequence continues at coordinate 5,410 of CAJUMT010000169.1, forward strand.
AGTCCTTTGGTAGACACGCTGCCGATGTACATGCCCGGCCGTTTTCTAACGGCTTCCAGGCCCTCCAGAACTGAGATACTATCTGCGTCGTAAGCGTTATTTGTCATATTTACTTATCATCCTCCCACACATATGGCGTCATCTGATAGACATAATAGTTGAGCCAGTTGGTATATAAGGTATTCGCATGGGCGCGCCACATAAGCAACGGTTTGGCATTGTCATCATCCTTTGGATAGTAGCTTTTGGGAATCTGGATAGCAAGACCTTTATCCTTATCCCTTCTGTATTCTTTATCAAGCGTCACACGATCATATTCCGGATGCCCCATGACAAAAATTTTTCTTCCGCCTTCTGCCATGCATAAAAATACGCCAGCTTCCTCGGACACTGCCATAATCTTAAGTTCAGGACAGGACGCGATCGCCTCATAGGGAATCGTTGTATGCCTGGAATGAGGTGCTACAAAGCGATCGTCAAATCCCCTGACCAAAGGCTCTTTACGATTCAGCACCTTATGTTCATACAGACCAAATAACTTCTGCGGCAGCAATGTTTTATCCAGTCCATAATAGTAATGCAAAGCCGCCTGGGCTCCCCAGCAGATATACAAAGTAGAAGTCACATGAGATTCACACCAGGCGAAAATTTCCCTCAGCTCGTTCCAGTAATCCACTTCTTCAAATTCCATCTGCTCCACCGGCGCGCCTGTAATGATCACACCGTCAAACCGGCCTTTACGCACCTGTTCAAAAGTCTGGTAGAATTTATTCAAATGGCTTTTATCTGTATTCTTAGACTCATGATTGGTCACTGTGATAAAAGTCACATCCACCTGCAGCGGCGTATTGGACAGGCTTCGCAAAAGCTGCAGCTCCGTGTCTTCTTTTAAAGGCATCAAATTTAATATGCCCACTTTCAAGGGACGAATATCCTGGCTTAAAGCCCGGCTCTCGTCCATGACAAATATGTTCTCTCTCTCTAATATTTCTTTGGCCGGTAAATCATTCTGTATTCTGATCGGCATCCTTCTCACCTGCTCTTTACTTATTCTAATCGAAAATTTGTTCGATTGTTCGGATATTATAACATATAATTTACGATTCTTCAATATCTACTGTGACAGTCCAGTAACTTTCTTTTGCTTCTATAGCGCTGACGACGCCTTCCGACTTTTTCAGCCTGTCTTTTGTATTATTGGACATGGCAACGGCGTCCCTGATCGTATAATAGTACATGACTCCGGCCATGGTACTAATGGAATCCTCTTTTAAGAGCGCCCGGTCACCTTCCTGTATTAACCCAGCCCGCTCCATACGAAATTCCATCTTTCTGACCATCATATGCCACCCCCAAAAATTCTTCCAGACAAATCTTCTGGTCATGCATCAGTTTTGCCGCAGGAATCCCCACATAACGCAGGTGCCACGGCTCTGAAATAATCCCTGTAATATCCGACTTCCCTGACGGGTAACGGATCACATATCCGTATTCCCATGCATGTTCTTCCACCCATTTATATTCTTTTGTGTTCTTGATCCCTTCATCCAGCTTTCTGTAATTCCTGGTGACAAAATCTACGGTAAGACCCAATTGATGCTCGCTGGTACCGGGAACCGCCACGACTTTTCCTGCTTCCGTTACCGCCGAAGCATGGCTGTATCCTGCTTTTTCCAATTTGGAAATCTTGTTTTTAAAAAGACTGACCTGCTTTAAATAAGTACGGTAGGAAGACGTGACACTGATATAAATCTTTTCTTTTTTTGCGTCTTGTACCATTTTTGTGATGGCGTCTGCCGCCCTTTCCTCCAGTTCGTGCCCGCTTCCGATGCTGACCAGGTCTAAATCCAGCTCTTCTTTTAAAATATACTCTTTATTCAGAAGGCTTAAATAACCGTTGATTACCGCAGCCTGGACACCTTTTTTTAGCGAATTGTCAATATCTTTTTTTACTTGTTCTGTTAAAATACTTTCACTTAGCTTAGCCTTGCTTTTTCTGATCACAGGCTTTGGGGCCGGCTGCTGTTCCGGGGCTGGTGCCGCGTTGGGATCGGCTGCTGCCTGCGCTGCCGCCGCTTGGGCTTCTGCCGCTGCCTGTGCCGCCGCCGCTTCTGCTGCTGCCTGCGCCGCCGCTGCTTCTGCCGCCGCCTGCGCTTCCGCTGCTGCCTGCGCCGCTGCCGCTTCTGCTGCTGCCTGCGCCGCCGCCGC
>CAJUMT010000170.1 GCA_910587495.1 uncultured Lachnospiraceae bacterium
GTTCAGACGTGTGCTCTTCCGATCTTGGAAGAACCGGAGAATGATTTCATTTTATGAAAAACTGGCGGTGACGCTCTTTACACGGTTCAGAGACTTGGTTACATACTGGATCACATTCAATGAAATCAATATGATTCATCATCTGCCATTTTGTGCTGCAGGTATCTACTTTGAAGAGGAAGAGAATGAAAAACAGGTGATTGCAGATGCGGCTCATTATGAGCTGGTTGCAAGCGCTCTGGCGACAAAAAGGGGGCATGAAATCAATCCGCAGAACAAAATCGGATGTATGCTGGCAGCGGGTCCCTATTATCCGGAGTCCTGCAGACCGGAAGATTACTGGCAGGCGGTCTGCGACGACAGAGACGGCTATTCTCTGATTGATGTACAGGTCAGGGGCAATTATCCTTCTTATCTGCTGAAAAAGTATGAACGGGAGGGCATTCATATTCCATTTGCAGAGGGGGATCAGGAGCTGCTCAGGGAACACACCGTAGATTTTGTCAGCTTTTCCTCTTACAATTCCCGTGTGAGCAGTGCGGACAGCGGTAAAAAGGACACAACGGAAGGAAACGTGTTCCCCACTCTGCGAAATCCATATCTGAAGGAAAGCGAATGGGGATGGCCCATTGATCCTCTGGGACTCAGGATCACTTTAAATCAAGTATATGACCGTTATCAGAAACCTTTGTTTATTGTGGAAAACGGATTGGGAGCGCTGGACAGCCCTGACGGGGACGGACAGATCGAAGACGACTATCGAATCGATTATCTGCGGGAACATATCCGCGCCATGAAAGCGGCGGTGGAAGAGGACGGCGTGGAGCTACTTGGCTACACTTCCTGGGCGCCGGCTGACCTGATCAGCGCCGGAACCGGAGAGATGAAAAAAAGGTATGGATTTATTTATGTGGATAAGCAGGAGGACGGAAGCGGTACGCTTCAGAGAAAACGTAAAAAGTCTTTTTACTGGTACAAAGACGTGATCCGTTCTAATGGAGAGATATTGTAAAATTTTCGGTATTTGACAGGTTTGTCGATCAATGATATAGTAACTGTATAAAACCCTTTGGGAGTGGATTTTTGTAGATCTGATCTATTTTCGCCACACAGCCGCCGCTTTGGTGACTGCGTGGCGTTTTTACATGCGGGAGAAAAGTTATGGAACAGACATTTATGAAAGAGAAAAAGATTCTGCCTTTGGTATTGACTATGTCACTTCCGATGGTCGTATCCATGATGGTTAATTCTTTGTATAACATTATTGACAGTTATTTTGTGGCAAAGATCAGTGAAGAAGCCATGACAGCGTTGTCTTTGGTATTTCCTGTACAAAATCTGATTAATGCGGTGACCATTGGTTTCGGAGTGGGATTAAACGCGGTAGTCGCTTATTTTTTAGGTGCTCAGGACAGTGAAAAGGCGGACGCAGCGGCCACCCAGGGCGTGGTATTGAATCTGCTGCATGCAATGGTGCTGATGGTGGTATGCATTGGGATTATACCGTCATTTTTGAGACTGTTCACCCAAGACGTGGTGACCATTGATTTAGGTGTGCGTTATTCCCGGATCGTGTTCGTGTTCGCAGCGGTAATCTCTTTGGATCTGTCTTTTGAAAAAATATTTCAGGCGGTGGGAAAGATGACCGTTTCCATGGTCTGTATGCTTTTCGGATGTATTGCAAATATTATTTTAGATCCAATCTTGATTTTTGGATTAGGGCCGATTCCTGCTATGGGAATCGAAGGAGCAGCTATTGCCACCGGCTTAGGGCAGGTGCTGACCATTTTTCTTTATTTGCTCTGCTATGTCCTGCGTCCGATACCAGTTCGTATCAGACGCAGGTATCTGCTTCCGGATAAAGAAATGGCGGCACGATTGTATTCTATTGGCATTTCAGCATCCTTAACCATGTCGCTTCCGTCTCTGATGATCTCGTGTCTTAATGTGATTTTGGCGGGATTTTCTCAGGCATATGTGCTGGTGTTGGGTGTGTATTATAAACTGCAGACTTTTCTGTATTTGACTGCCAATGGTATCGTTCAGGGAATCCGTCCGCTGATCGGGTATAATTATGGGGCGAAAATGTATGGCCGGGTGAAAAAGATTTATACGACGGCTCTGACGCTGATCATGGCGATTATGGCGGTGGGAACTGTGCTGTGTCTGATATTTCCGATGCAGCTTATGGGAATGTTTACATCTAACCCTGAAACTGTTAAGATGGGCGCCGCGGCGCTTCGGAAGATTTGTCTGGGATTTGTCGTGTCTTCTGTATCTGTGACTTCCTGCGGCGCGCTGGAAGGATTGGGAATGGGAAAGCCTTCTTTGGTTGTATCCATGTGCCGATATCTTGTAATCATGGTTCCTGCGGCGTATCTGCTTAGCCGAATTTGGGGCGCTGCAGGCGTCTGGTGGGGATTTTGCGTCTCCGAGACGGCGACAGCGGTCATTGCCGGAGCAATCTTTGGAAGAATGACAAAGTTTAAATCCTGATTTAAATTGCGCCGTCTGTGTTTTTTGTGTTATAATCATTTACAGGACAGGAGGCGTGGCGCAGATGAAAAAATTTGAAGAAGATATACACCAGGAACAGGCGGGGCTTTTGACATCCATCGAAAATACAGATATATGTAGTTTTTGGTACTATCCGCCGGAAAAGCTGATCACAATCAATGAGCGGACAGCCCGGATGTATCAATGCAAAAGAATCTATGCGGATATGCCTGAAAGTTTTGCGGAGGATTTTGTCCATCCTTCCACGCGGGAACCTTTTTATGAGATGTACCGGAAGATTGACGCAGGAGAGAAGACAGCGCAGGCGTCTTTTAGCAGTATAGACAGAAAAAACTGGTGTACAGTCACTCTTACGACGCTTTCTTACGACGAAAAAGGAAGGCCTCTAAAAGCATATGGTATCGTCCAGAATATTTCAGAGATGAAGATACGGGAAGCGGAGTATCACAGCAGCAGGCGCATGCTGTCCGGTATTATCGAGGCGCTCAGCAAAATATATATGTTCAACTATTATATTAATCTTGAGAGTATGCTGTTTGTCGAGATTGTAGGAATTGACTATATCACTGAAACCTTAGGGATACAGGGGGATGCTGTAGAGGCTTTTACGAAGTTTACGAACACGCTGATAGACGAAAATTATAAAGAAGATTTCGGAGAATTTACAGACCTGCATACATTGCCGGAGCGGATAGGGGAACGGCAGAATATTTCATTAGAATATTTAAGTATTAAGCAGGGATGGTGCCGCGCTAACTTTATTGTAGTGAGCCGGAATGAGCATGGAGTTCCGGATCAGGTAGAGTTTGTGGTAGAAAATATCAGTTCGGAGCGAAAAAAGGAACTGGAAGCGAAAGAAATGTTGGAGAAAGCCTATGAAGAGGCTAACAAGGCCAATGCCAGCAAATCTGCTTTCTTAAATAATATGTCTCATGATATACGGACTCCTATGAATGCGATTGTAGGATTTGCGGGGATTGCATCCGCACATATTGAAAATAAGGAGCGGGTACAGGATTGTATTGCTAAGATTACCGCTTCCAGTAAGCATTTGTTGTCTATTATTAACGAAGTATTGGATATGAGCCGTATCGAGAGCGGAAAGATCTGTCTTGAGGAAGAACCGGTCAATCTTCCTACAATCATGCATGATTTTATGAACATGATCCAGGGGCAGGTACGGGCAAAAGGCCTGGAACTTTATATCGATACGATGGATCTGATCCATGAAAATGTCTATACAGATGAGGGAAGGCTGCACAGGATACTTCTAAATCTGGTGGGAAATTCGGTAAAATTCACTCCTGCGGGCGGAAGCATCTTTGTCCGTCTGGCAGAAGATCCCAAGGCTTTTGATGCATATGGTCACTATATTATCTCTGTCAGGGATACAGGCATCGGTATGAGTAAGGCGTTTTTGCCTCATGTGTTTGATCCTTTCGAGCGGGAACGGACTTCTACGGTCAGTAAAGTAGAAGGCACCGGGCTTGGGATGCCGATCACAAAAAATATTGTTGAACTGATGGGCGGAACCATCCGTGCCGAGAGCGAGCAGGGAAAAGGTTCTGTGTTTACCATAGAGGTTCCCTTCCGCCTGATGGAAAAAGAGATGGAGAACCCAAAGATTGAAAAACTGGCAGGCCTTTACGCCATGGTGGTGGATGATGATTATAATATATGCGACAGTGTGTCTAAGATGCTGGATAAGATCGGTATGGTCCCGGAATGGACTATGTCCGGAGAAGGAGCCATTCTGCACACAAAGTCGGCGCTTGAGATAGAAAGAGGTTTTTCTCTCTATATTGTTGACTGGAAGATACCGGATATGTGCGGAGTTGAAGTGGTGCGCGAGCTTCGCAAGCTTGTGGATAAAGATGTCCTGATCTATGTGATGTCTGCTTATGATTACAGTGATATAGAAGCAGAAGCGAAAAAAGCGGGAGCAACGGGACTTTTCCAAAAACCTTTATTCATATCTCAGCTTCGGTCAGCGCTTCTTGCCGCCTTAGGGGAGAAGACAGAAAACAAGGAAGTACCTGCAGAGGTCTATGATGAAAGTTTGCGCGGAAAGCGTATTCTGCTGACGGAAGATAATGAATTGAACCAGGAGATTGCTTTAGAAATATTAACGGAGGCGGGTTTTGTCGTGGATACGGCGGAGAATGGAAAAGAGGCGGCAGATAAGATAGCAAGCGCCGAAGAGGGTGCATATGATATCGTTCTGATGGATATTCAAATGCCTGTCATGGACGGTTATGAAGCTACCCGGACCATCCGCGCCATGCCTGCCCAGTGGATGCAGGAGATTCCGATCCTCGCAATGACTGCCAATGCCTTTGAAGAAGACCGTAAAAAAGCATTGGAAGTCGGGATGAACGGTCATCTGGCGAAGCCGATTGATGCAGAAAAGCTTTTGGAAATGTTGGCGGAAGTGTTGAAAAAAGAATAAAAGCGTGAAGTATTTTGCCTGTTTGTCTCGTTATTATATATGGATGCAAAAAAAGATGGGAAAATTTTGTTATTCTGAAACTTTTTTGATACAAAAAGCGTCTAATATATAGAAAGTAAAAAAAATATTAGGGTACTTCAAACAGCATCGACCCAGGTCTTGAGAGAGGGAGATGCGGTACTTCAAATAGGAGGCAGATAAGTATGATTCGCGCTTTATTGGATGCTGTTCATAAACAGCAGCTTAAACAGTATGAAAGGCAGGATATTTACGAACTGGATTACCATAATCCGACAGCGAGAGATTCGGAAGTGCTGCTGGTGAACCTGGCTGCAGAATATCTGGGGCTTCAGAAAACGATTGATTTGGCGCTTAAGTGCCATGCTAAGGTGGTGTCTCTGATTTTGTGGGACCCAGAGAATCTTACTTCTATTCCCACGGGAGGGCATTGGCCAAAATCTTATCGAGCCATTTCCTTGGAACAGGCGGTGATTGAATTTCAGGCCAGAAATATGGATCTGTTCTATATGAGGCATCCTCAGGATGAAGACGGCAATCGCCTGATCAGACTGGATTTTCGCTATATGCCGGAGTGCGGGCAGATGGCGGGATGAAATAATATTTGAAAAAAGCTGAGCTGTTGCTCCGTTTTACCTTTGCAACAGCTCAGCTCATCTTATCTTTCTACTTTTTATTTACCTGCCATCTGACGTTCCTGGGCTTCGATCATCTTTTTCACCATATAACCTCCCACAGAACCGTTTTGCTTTGAAGTCAGGTCTCCATTGTAACCGTCGGTCAGAGGTACGCCGATCTCGCTGGCCACCTCATATTTAAAACGATCCAATGCACTTTTTGCTTCCGGTACTGCTGCTCTGTTAGTAGAATTAGACATAATAAACTCCTCCTTACTGCGAAGCGATTTTGATTGGCTGCTTCGCAATTTGTTGTTGTTTGTTACGTCGTTAGTATGTGCATTCGCCCGGGCAATACTCTGTCAATAGTTTCATTTTCTGACAAAATTTTTTCAAAGTACTGCCATGATCTTGATATAATCTTCTGTTTTATCCCTCATAATATGAAGACCTTCTGCCAGCCGTTCCAAAGGCAGACGGTGCGTGATCAGTGTTTCGGGTGCGATTTTTTTCGCAGACAGGCGGTCGATTACATAATTCCAGTCGTCTGCCGGGTCATGTATATAAGAAGAATTCCAGGTGCCGCTGACTGTAAGCTGATTTCTTAAGATCTTCCAGTACACATCTCTTGGAAGCTCCATGTCTGCAAAGGGATTTCCTGTCAAAAGGACTGTGCCGGCGGGTGCTGCGTTCTGTACAGCCTGTATATAAGTCTCGTTTTTTCCCACACATTCAAAAAATATGTCCGCACCCATACCATTTGTGCGTTCCGAAATCCATTGTGATACATTCTTAATCCGGCTGTCGCAGTAAGCGTCGTTCGGCAGGCCCAGCTTAAGGACGGTCTGTTTTTGAAACGCTTTGTTGCCGATGACCAGGAGATTTTTTACGCCTGCGTCAAGCAGGAACATCACCAAAAGAAGGCCGATAGTTCCAAGGCCGCATACTGCCACCGTATCGGACGGTGCAGAAGCGGCCCGGCGCATGGCGTGTACTGCCACTGCCATAGGTTCCAACATAGCGGCGGCTTCAAAAGAGACCTCTTCCGGCAATGGGATCAAGTTCCAAGCCGGTACGGATACATATTCGGCAAAAGCGCCGTTTCGCCTGGAACCGGTATAGTCATAGCTGCGGCACGTTTCATACAGTTTTTTGCGGCAGGGCGCGCAGGTTTTGCAGGGGATTAAAGGAAAGACGCCCACCCGTCGGCCCAGCCAGGTCTTATCAACATCCGGTCCGAGCTGTTCTACTATACCGGAAAATTCATGCCCCGGTATCAAAGGATGGGTATGTGCGCCGGTATGATAGATCCGCGGGATATCCGAACCACAGATGCCGACGGCCTTTACTTTTATTAACACTTCACCAGAAAGAAGGGGCGGAAGATCCGCTGTTTCATATCGAAGGTCATTGATATCGTGTAAAATCCATGCTTTCATATTTATAAAACTTCCTGTTATTTTATTGTCTGAAATCTACATTTATATTATACTGGCTTCATAAAAGGATGTAAAGTTTTTTGTGAAAGTTTACATAATATAAAAATAGCAGGAGCATAATACAATGGAACAACTGACATTATTCGACGACCGCGCCGTCAGCGCACCTCTGGCGAGCCGTCTCAGACCGGAAACTTTAGAAGAATATGCAGGACAAAAGCATCTTTTGGGAAAAGGAAAGCTTCTTCGCCAATTGATTGATAATGATCAGATATCCTCCATGATCTTCTGGGGACCGCCCGGCGTGGGAAAGACCACGCTGGCCAGGATTATAGCAAACCGGACACAGGCGTCTTTTGTGGAATTCAGCGCGGTCACCAGCGGGATCAAGGAAATCAAGGAAGTGATGACCCAGGCGGAGCAGAACCGCCGGATGGGAATACGCACCCTTTTATTTGCGGATGAAATTCACAGATTCAACAAAGCCCAGCAGGACGCTTTTTTACCCTATGTGGAGAAAGGAAGTATCATCCTGGTAGGAGCTACTACAGAAAATCCCTCTTTTGAGA
>CAJUMT010000171.1 GCA_910587495.1 uncultured Lachnospiraceae bacterium
CTTTGGCTTTGCCTTGATTTCGGGTCAAAAATCAGGGAGTTTCGCAATTACCTATGGGTAATTTCAACGTGATAACGGTTCCGTTATCCAGAACACTTTCTATAAAGAATTTATAATCTCCATTATAAAAATCATTCAGGCTATGGATGACGTATTGCAGGCCTATACCTAAAGATGTGTTTTCAGGCAAAGATGGATTAGAAGAAGACGCCGGGGCGCAGGACGACAGCTTTTGCAGTCGTTCTAATGTCTCCGGCTGTATTCCTGTGCCGCTGTCTTCTATTGTAAGCGCTACCATCTGCTGTTCATCACGGATTGTAATGGTAATATGCATCTGTTCGCGGTATCCATGGCTGAGGGCATTCTCGGCCAATGGCTGGAGGATGAATTTGGGGCACGGATATAACAAAGTGTCCGGATCCTGTGACGAGACAATCCGGAAGTCAAAGAGGTATCGAACCTTTTGCAGTGCAATATATTCTTTTAAGGCTGTCAGCTCATTGCCAAGGTTTGTCGAGGAACTTTGCTTGTCCAGATTATAGCTGAGAAGATGCGAAAGAGACTGGATGATATGGTCTATCTCATTCTGATGATTCATAAGCGCCATCCAGTGCAGGGTGTTCAGCGTATTCATCAGGAAATGCGGATTAATCTGCGCCCGCAGTTTTTCAAGCTGCATACATGAATTTTGCTTTTCCTGATAGATGGCAGCCGTGAGCATTTCCTTGATCTGCTTCTGGAGCAGCGCAATCTTTTGAAACAAACCTTCATATTCCGGAATGGAAGAATGCATCTGTACAGCAGGCATCTCATCTGAAAGAAGATAAGTAATCTGACGGTCAAATTGCTGCAGAGGACGGTATACGGTTTCCCAGAAATAAAATGCATAAAATCCGGCTATGAAGGCAAGCGGGACAGTATAGAGGATAAAATCCTTAAGAGCCATCCTGTAATCCCGGGTATATACAGAATTGGGGATCGCGGCATGGACGGCCCAGCCCTGGGAGCTTTCTTTGCTGAAGGAGCGGTACTTTCTTGAAGAATCATGGATAATCTCATCTACATAAGCGGATGAATCAGAACCTTGGGGTAAGGTGCTGTATAAGAGTTCACCGTTATAGCCGGTAAAAAGAAGATAGGCAGATTTTTGCAGGGCGTTTTTCAAAGGTTTATCCATAGAATAGGCTCCTGATTCCAGCGACAGGGTGATAAGGTTGCCGCCGGGGATTTCTTCTGTACGATTAAGGATTAGCAGCGGATTGTTGAAAAAATCACTCTGGCTCTTGCAGGGACCCTGAAAACAAAATACCGGATTCTCATACAGGACAGACGAAGAACCTGCCCGCACGGAGACCGGCAGGCTGTAATAGATGAAATCTTCCTTTGCCATATCATAAAGATAGATAAGGCCGATATTAGAATTTCCCATAGTCACCGGTGATACCAAGTCAAGAAAATAGGAATAGTTTTCCTGCTGGGTATAGCGGTTTGGAGCATTCTGATAGTCGGCGAGACTTATTAAAATATCTTCATTCTCCAGTATCTGCTGGGAAGTCAGCGTAAGATCCCAAAGTATATTTTCCATAGTATCGCAGGTCTCCGCCACAAGGGCGTTGTAGTCGGTATCCAGACGTTCTTCTGTAAAACGTGTAATAAATCTTCCGATTGTAAAGACATATGTGACGACCATTAATATAAGGATGCCAAAGAAAAAGAGAAAGATGCGTTTTTTTAGAGATAAACCCTTTCCGGACCGAATCATAAGGAGTTCCTTCCTGCTTTTATATATTTGCATGTATTCTAAGTTTATTATAAAGCTGCGGACAATAAATGGCAATAAGATGCCGGGAAAGAAAAGTGGATATTTTTCATCAAAAGGTGGAGAATTGTGACCGCAAAAAACATGAAATCAAAATAATCCATATTTCCGGCAAGGATATGAGTTTCCTCCCGCAGAAGGGATGTCTTACAATAATAGTACAAAAAGAAAAAGTTTGGGCGGATTTGAAGGAGGTGAACAGACCGCTGCCGACGCAGAAAAAATGTAGATAAATGCGAAATATGAAAGAGGAGATTAAAACGAAATGAAGAACAGGTATTTATTAAAAAAAGGAATTGCCCTATCCGTTGCGGTTTCTATTACAGCCTCGATGGCAATCGGTACAGGTACGGCGTATGCTGCTGAATCGGACGACAGCGCTGTAGTACAGCAGGCGGATGTGCAGGGAGACGATACGCAGCCGGAGATTAAAAATGGTGATTTTGAAAGTTTTGAGGGAGATATAATTGCTGATTGGACTTCCGCAAAAAATACTGTGGCTACATCGGTTGCAGAAGAAGAAGGTTCACAAAATCATGTGGCGCAGGTCAACAAAGGCGAAATCTCGCAGGAGCTTCAACTGGAATCATATAGAAACTATAAAATAACTGCAAGATATAAGACAACCACCGTAAAGGATAAAGGTCAGGCGCAAATTATTGTGAAAGCTTTAAAGGGAAGTTCACCCAATATTACTGCCAAATCGGACAAAGCAAAGGACGGCGAATGGCAGAATGCAGAAATAGAGTTTATGGCTCCGGAAGACGGTAAGGTGAAGATTACCCTAAAGGGCAGCGGCTATGAATATTTCATCAGTTCATTTGATGATGTGGCAATTCAAAAAGTTGCGACAGATTATACCAATGTACAGGTAGCTGTTGAGAAAGCAGAGAAAAGAAAGCCGGATCAGGATAAGTATACAATAGAATCATGGGAGATATTCCAGGATGCTTATGACAGAGCGATAACTGCAATGAACAATTCGAATGCGACGCAGTATGAAGTAGACTCTGCGGCTACGGCGCTTATAAGTGCGGAAGCGGGTCTTGTTCTTTATACGCCGGAGGGAGCAAATACGTTCTATATTGATTCCGCAGATGGAAATGACAACGCAGACGGACTTACACCAGAAACAGCATGGAAATCGTTGGAGAAGGTTGGAGCGCTGCGTCTGGATGCAGGCGATCAGGTGCTTTTGAAAGCCGGAAGCGTCTGGAATGGTGAGAAGCTGACGATTAATCAGGCAAAGGGCAGTGAAGAAGCGAAGGTCGTGATCGGTAAATATGGCGAAGGAGCTTTGCCGATCCTGAACGGCCAGGGCGGAAACTGGCATTACAGCAGAAAAGAAGAGCTTGCTACGGTACATGTATTTAATTCCTCCAACATTATCGTAGAAAATCTGGAAGTCACGAATTATGATGAGGCTGCAACTAATTATGGTAATGGTATCATCCCGGAAAGTGACAAGCTGTTGTCCGCAATCGTTGTAGAAGGAAGAGACGCCGGACAGCTTGAGAATATTACAATTAGAAATAATGTTGTACATGATGTAAATGGAAGGATGACCGGAGGGACGAACAAATCCGCAGGCGGAATCATCTTCTATGTAAATGGAACGGATTTCTCTAATCCTGAGAATAAAACCTGGTTTGATAATATTTCAATTGTAGGCAACGACGTATATGATGTATGTCATGAAGCAATCTATATGCAGAGTCTCTGGGGAAAACGGTCGCTGGTTGCGGAAGGAGACGGTGAATGGGTCGGTTGGGACAATGTTTATGTTGCCCATAATTATGTACACCATACAGCAGGCGACGGCATAGTTATCATCAATACGAAGAATGCGGTGGCAGAGTACAATCTGCTGGACGGAGTTGCTAATGAGGATTATACGGCAGGCGGCAACCCGGCTCACGCTGGTCTCTGGTGCTGGGATGCCAATAATGTTGTAATGCAGTATAACGAGGTCTGCAACACGGAGTCAAAGAAAGACGGAATGGCTTTCGATTTCGATTATGGAGTGCAGAACTCTATCTATCAGTATAACTACACACACAATAATAAGGGCGGTTTCTTTATGGTGTGTCCGTCACCCTGGGGTGCGACAGTCAACTGTGTAGGAAGGTACAATGTCAGTGTCAATGACGGCGGATTTGACGGAACAAGGATTCTCCGCTTCGGAGGACAGAACAGTTATGGAATCCAGTTCTACAATAATACCGTATACTGGGCAGACAGTGTGGGAGAGAATATCATCGTAGCAGAGAAGGGAACCTGGGACGGCGGAGATTCAAGAGGTACCAGAATATTTAATAACATTCTGTACGGACCGTCACAGCAGGATGCAGAGACATCATGGCCTGTATTTGCAACAAACGGGGTTACATATGACAATAACTGCGTATGGGGAGGATGCGAGACAGTGTATCAGGCTCTTAACCTGGACAAGAACGCTGTTGTAGCAGATCCGCAGTTTGTGGATACAAAGGGATTCACAACAGGAAGCTTTGCCGATCATGAAGTTACGCTTGGTTCTGTAGACGGATTCAAGTTAAAAGCGACATCTCCGTGTATAGGGAAAGGAACAGAGATTCCTGACGCGCCCCAGCAGAATGAAGATATTACTATTAAAGGCAAGAAGCTGCTGGATGATTATGTGACAACGCCGATACAGAAGCCGGTAAAAGATTATTATGGTAATTTAATCAATCTGTCCGCACCTAATATGGGCGCTTATGCCGGAGCAGGAGAAGCAGAAGCGTTAGATACGACGGCGCTGGCGGACAAGATTAACGAGGTGCGCAATATTGATGAGGCGAAGTATACGGAGGAATCCGTGGCGGAATATCGTAAAGCAGTAGCAGCGGTATTGAGAGTGACAGAGTTGATGCTGAACAATCCTTCCGCAACAACGCAGGAGGATGTAGATGCGGCAGTTGAGAACCTTCAGTCAGTGTATGACAGGGCAAAAGAAAAACTGGTGACAAAGGAGTCTGTAAAAGAAGAATTAAGGCAGGGTATTGAGAATATTTCACAGAATGTGAAGGAAGAAAAGCTCTATACACCGGAAAGCTACAAGGCTTACGCGGATGCTCTTAAGAACGCACAGGATGTACTGGAAGACGCCGGTATTACCCAGACGGAGGCAGCTACGGCGCTGGCGGATCTTCAGACTGCGGCTGACGCACTGGTAGAGAAGCAGGCGCTGGTAGAGAAGGCAAGACTTCAGGCCTGGATTGAAAAGGTAGACGCGTTATTAAAGAGCGGACAGTCATTTACTGCTGATTCACAAAAGGCGGCAGAAGAAGCGCTGGCAGCGGCAGTGGCAGTCAGTGAGAATGTCGATGCAGATACCTATGAGGTAAAACAGGCATGGATTGATCTTATGAATGCATTCCTGAACCTGACCAACGGGAGCGTAAAGGACGGACTTGTGCAGGCAATCGCAACGGCCCGGACAATTCTTGAAGATCCGGAGACGGAGAAGAACTATACGGCGGAGAGCATACAGGGTGTAAAGGATGCTCTGGCGGTCGCGGAGGAAGTTGATGCGAAAGAGGATGCGCCGCAGGAAGAGATTAATGATGCAACAAATGCATTGATCGACGCGGTAACACAGCTTCTTGAGAAGGATTATACACAGTTAAGAGCGCTGATTAAGCAGGCAGAAGAGATTCTTAAGAATGAAGACCGTTATACGCCTTCTAGCGTACAGAGCCTCAAAGAAGCAGTTGCAGAGGCACAGAAGCTGGTAGATGATAAGTCCGGAACCACGGAAACAATCAGCCAGGCAGGCGAGGATATCCTTGCGGCTATAGCAGAACTTCAGCTGAGAGGAAATAAAGATGAGCTTGCGTCTCTTATGAAGAAAGCAGAAGAGATTCTTGGACAGCCGGATCAGTATCTTGCGCAGACACTGGAAGGACTTCAGGAAGCTTATGATCAGGCGAAAGCTGTTTATGAAAACGACGATGCAGTCCAGGCTGCTATTACAGAAGCAACAGTTAAGCTGATTAATGAATGTATGGAAGTAAGGATTCTTGGCGATGTGGATCTGAACGGAATCGTAGAGCAGGCAGACAGCAGGCTGATGCTTCAGTACAGCGCTGAGTTGACGGGTCTTACAGATGAGCAGGTACTTGTTGGTGATATAAATGGAGATGGTAAGACAGATACTTTAGATGCATCCGAAGTATTGGTGAAGGTGATGGCATCTGAAGTAGAATAAGGGAATATAAAGGATAGACGGAATCACCAGAGAGCAGCTTTAAGGGCGCTCTCTGGTGATTCTAAAGAAAAAAGGAGAATCCAGCAGATATGAAAAGGTTGACAAAAAGTTTGACAGCGGCACTGATGGCAGTGTGGTGTATGGGGCAGGCATTTCCGGTGTATGCCAGTGGGAATCCGGCTGTTGTCCTGGAATCAGCAGGAGCCAGCCTGGAAGACCGCACCCTGAAGGTTGCGTGTAATATAGAAAATGCAGATCAGGTGACGAATGGGAAAGTACGCGTCACATATGACCAGAGCCAGCTTAAGTTATTAGAAAACCAGACTGGCCGTGCAATCTCAGACTCCGATGCCCTGTGCGAAGTGAACGACTGCATAACAGGTAATAAGGAAGAAGGAGAAATTGTATACGCTTTTGCGTCTTCAAAGGAGATGCCGTCAGAAGGATGCCTTGCAAATATGAGCTTTGCCATATTTGACCAGACGGCGGCGGGAGACGAGATAAAGATTAAGGTTTCCGTAGAAAATATAGCAGGTAAGACAGGGGAACTGCAGTCAGAGAGTAAAAACCTGACCATAAAAGTCGAAGAAAAAGAAGACAACAGTGGGAACAATGGAGACGATGAAAACAATCCAGGAGATAACACAGGAGACAACAAGAGGCCGGGAATCACAGGAAACGACCGGAAAGATACGCAATATGCGCAAGGGAGCAGGTCTTCAGGCAGCAGCATTTCAGGCGGCAGTGCCTCGGGCAGCAGATCCCAGATAAGCAGCAGCAACAGCGGCGGTACAGTAAGAAGCAGTATCGGGAACAGCCAGGAAGGCGGTACAGAAGAGATGGACATAGAGAACAATATTTCTGATATGGAGGATGAAGAGGATGCTTCATCTGAGGGGGAAACCGAGCTTAAATCTGCTTCGGACGAGAAAATACCATTAGCCGGGATTCGCTCTGGTTCATTTAACGGGTGGATGATACCGTTGGCGGCGATTGGGGCGGCAATCGTAGTATTTCTGGTATATAAGAAGAAAAAGAAACAATAAGTGAATGGGAATAATAGAACACAGGTATAATTATTATGAAATATTATAAAAGTTTATGGATTGGCGGATGTGCGGCGGTGGTCTTGCTGCTGGCGGTAATTGTATGTTGGAAGAATCAGGGCATGCCGACAAAAGCAGCAGAAGAGACGACAGCCGTTACCATAGATGAAACGGCGGTTTCTGATGAAGAATTTTGTATGGTTCTTGATGATTATCGTTCAAGTATTTTTAACAAATATACGACAGAGCAGGTAAACAGCGACGATTTCTGGCATCTGGATGTCGATGGACAGACACCCCTTGATGCAATTGAAGAGAAGGCGCTGAATGAGCTGATCCACCGTAAGACGGTACAGCGGATGGCTGTGGAAAGGGGTCTTTTGGAGGCTCTCGATTTTGATGAAATTATGCAGATGGCAGCGCAGGAGAACGC
>CAJUMT010000172.1 GCA_910587495.1 uncultured Lachnospiraceae bacterium
AAAGGCCATGGAGCTTGTAAAAACACTCCTTCCCATGAAGGACGACATGACCATCCAGCAGAAGAAAAATGTCAGAAACCTGCAGGAAGATTTAAAGCAGAGATATTTTGACGCGCCGGATCTGCAGGATACAGGCAAAAACGCATATCGTTTTATCAACGCGGTCAGCGATTTCGCCACCCACAGCAAACCATTGCGGGAGACGGCAAACTATAAAGAAAATTTATTTATGCGCACCATGGACGGCAATGCTATGATCGACAAGGCGTACCGTCTGGTAAAAGCGGCATAATAAAAAGCAGCATAAAGAAAGAAGGGAAAAGCTTATGATAATCCGACAAAGCAAGGATGATCCCGGAAGTGTACACAGGGATGATCCTTATTCTGTATACAAGGGCGCTCCTGCCTCTGTATACGGAAACAGTCCTGACCCTGTCGAAAGAACTCAACCCATAAGCAGGGAACAGGAGCTGGAAGACACCATACGGGCAGGGCGCAAAAAAGCAGTCTTTGTTGTACGCGCCAGACAGGAGCGGACAGGCATCCTTTATACGGACGCCCGTTTACTAAAAAGCCCGGAGGATGTACTGCGTGCTTTCGGCAGGCTGTTTGAAAGGGCGGCGGTGGAGCAGATGCTCGCCGTCTCCCTGACAAAAAGGGGCGAGCCGGTTGCAGTGCGCCTGGTGGCAGTCGGCGGGGTGGATGCCTGTATGGTCAGCGTGGCGGAGGTCATGAAATTCGTACTCCTGTCCAACTGCCCCGATGTCCTTTTACTCCATAACCATCCATCCGGCAACGCGGTCCCGTCAGGAGAAGACAGGGCGATTACAGAACGGGTGGAACAGGCGGCAAACCTGATCGGCTTAACCCTGATTGACCATATCATTGTGGGGGACAGGCAGAACGGGTACAGCATCAAATATGACAAGGCAATCCAGATCCTGGCTGATTAAACGAAAATATCAAAAACACTGGAAACAGCAGAAACGCTGGGTACAGTGGAGGAAGAGAACCGAAACAGCCGGAAAATCAATAGAAAGGAGCATATATATATGATTTTAAACAGGCTTACAAGTAAAACAGACCAGGAGGAATGGCTCCGTGTCCGAAAATCTTATATTACCGGTACGGATGCGGGGGCAGTCTGCGGCATGAATCCGTATAAGAGCGCCATGCAGGTATACCTGGACAAGGTGAACCCGGAGATTGAGATGGTGGATAATGAAGCCATGCGCCTTGGCAGGGATTTAGAGGACTATGTAGCCGAGAGATTTATGGAAGCGACCGGCAAAAGAGTCCGCAAAAGCAATGCCATGTATATAAACGATGCGTATCCGTTTATGATGGCGAACGTAGACCGTCTGGTTGTCGGCGAACGGGCGGGCCTGGAATGCAAGACCGCCAGCCCCTATACGGCAGACCGCTGGAAAGACGGGAATATCCCGGAGTGGTATTATCTCCAATGCCAGCATTACATAAAAGTACTGGAAACCGACGGCTGGTATCTGGCAGTGTTAATCTTTGGAAAAGGGTTTCAATATACCTACATTCCGAGAGATGAACAGATGCTTTCGGATCTGGTAACGATCGAAAAGGATTTCTGGGAGAACCATTTAAAGGCAGGGATGATGCCGCCCCCGGACGGTTCCAAAGGGGCGGATGAACTGATCCAGAAATATTTCCACCGAAAAGCAGGGGCTGTCATCCGTATGACCGGGATGGACGGACAGATTGCGCGGAGGAATGAGCTTGCAGGCCTGATCAAAAAGATGCAGGCGGAACAAAAAGCCATTGAACAGGAATTAAAGATCTACCTTGGCAAAGAACAGGCGCAGACCGGCGTTTCCGACCAGTACCGCGTTACATGGAGCGAGTATGAGACCCGCAGGGTTGATGGGGAACGCCTGAAAAAAGAACAGCCTGAGATTTACGAGGATTACAGCAAAGTCCAGAAAAGTTCCAGGCTCTACATACAGGTGGCATAAAACAGGTATTGAAAAACGAAGAAAGGACAACATATGGAATCTGAGAAAGACAGTATATTTGCGTTGATTCTGAACTATGCCGGGGAACATCTGGACGCGGTTCAGTTCGGCGACGAAGAATGGATCAGGCTTAACCGGGAGATGGATAAAAAATTCAAAAAACTCTCCCAGGCAAAGCTTACAAAAAAGCAGGACAGGGCGGTTGACGAACTGCTTACCATATATAATGAGGAAAACTCATGGTGCTGTAAACTGCTTTACAGGCAGGGCTTTATCGACTGCGTGTCCCTGTTAAAAGAGATCGGGGTGATCTGACCCGCAGATAGCAGCGCAGAACATGCATTAAAAGAAATAAAGACAGGCGGGATACTGGAACGGAACATTATCTGGCAGACCCGGCCTGTCTTTTTACGTTTGCCCCCTATAGGTATTTCATAAATAACAAGTAGGATACAGCAGGAAAAACAAAACAATTACAAGGAGAAAAAGATGGATGTAAAACAGGAACTTGCCAAAAAGGCAGAGAAAACAGGAAAAACTGCAAAAGGCGCAAAGGAAGTGACCCTGACCCAAAGCATGACGATGGAGGAAATGATCCGCGCCATGGAGCCGGAGATCAAAAAGGCGCTTCGCAGCGTGGTAACGCCGGAACGGTTTACCAGGATGGCGTTGTCCGCCTTAAATACGACGCCCAAACTAAGGGAGTGTACAAAGATAAGCTTTTTGGCGGCGCTGATGAATGCGGCGCAGTTAGGGCTGGAACCAAACACATGCCTGGGGCAGGCATATCTGATTCCCTATAATAATAAAGGGACGCTGGAATGCCAGTTCCAGATCGGCTACAAAGGAATGATCGACCTGGTCTACCGCAACGAGATGGTCCAGACCATACAGGCGCACTGCGTATATAAAAACGACGAGTTTGACTATGAACTGGGCTTAGAACCCAAACTAAAGCATAAGCCTGCCCTGGAAGAACGCGGGGCGCTGACCGTTGTATACGCCATGTTCCGGCTGCAGAACGGCGGATGTGGGTTTGAGGTTATGAGCAAGGCGGACATAGACGCCTATGCAAACCGGTATGCCCCGTCCGTCAACAGCGATTACAGCCCATGGAGAAGCAATTACGAAGAAATGGCGAAAAAGACCGTGATCAAACAGGTGTTAAAATACGCGCCGCTAAAAACGGAATTTATGCGCGCGATGGCAGTAGACAACGCCGTCCAGCATGAGATAGGTATTGACATGAGCGAGATCAGAAAAGCGCAGGACATTATAGACGGCGACTGCCAGGAAATCAAAGAATAAGAAAAATAAAAGTATAAAGCAGAACAGGAGAAAAGCATGAAACAAAAACAGATGAAAGACATGAAGCAAAAACAGGAGGAAGTGATGGACAGGACAAAAGCAAGAGAAGAAGCGATTATCAAAAAAGCACAGGAACAGATGCCGCGGCTGGAAATAAAATCCATTACAGTAGAGAAAAATAACGGGCAGGTACATGAAGGGATCAGTATCCGCCGTCAGGGGGACTGTAAAAGCATGGTACTTTACTGGCCCGGGATCTGGTATGCCTGCGGGAAATCCTGTACGGATGCAGCTGTTGTAGATTATATCTGCGAAAAGGCGGAGGAAGAACTGGATATCAGGCTTGACCATGAACGCCTTTTTAAATGGGAGACGGCGCGGCATATGATTTATAAAAAGCTTGTAAACTATGAAAAGAATGCAGACAGGCTGGAAAGCATAGCCCACAAAAGATACCTGGACCTTGCGGAAGTATATTATATGCGTATCCTGATACCGGAAAAAGAATGGGGCATGGCCGAGGTTTCCCCAAAACACCTGGAAATGTGGGGGATTGGCATGGATGAGCTGGAAGCTGCGGCGTCGGCCAATATAACCCCGGATCAATACCGGTTACAGCCGATGGAAGAACTGCTGGAAGATATGGGTGTCCCAGTCTGCCCGGAAAAAACCTGTATGTATGTCTTGTGGAGCAGCAGCGAGCGCTTTGCAGCCGCAGCCATGACAGCGCCGGGACTTATGGAACAGCTTATGGGGCAGGTCGGGTGTGACTGCTATATCCTGCCTTCCAGTCTGTATGAGCTGATCGTATGCCCCTGCAAAAAAGAGACTGACGCGGATCTTTTGCGTGAAATCGTACAGGAAGTCAACAGAAATGCGGTAAGGCCGGAAGATTTCCTTTCAGACAGCGTATACTACTGCCATGCAGACACCGGGAAAGTGGAACTGTGCGTCGGAGAACCTGCGCAACGAACCGATCACAAGCAGGCTGTTGGATGAAAAATAGAAAGTAAAAGAAAAACAGGTCGGAAGGAAGGCTGGCAGACTGCAGGCCTTCCTTTTGACAGCAGGAAGAAGAAAGGAGAAAGTTAAAATGCCGGAAGATATAGGGATTTGTGAACTAAGCCCGGATGGAAAGGTTATCCGCCTGGGGAAAGAATTTTACCGTCAGGGGGAAATATTCAAAAGCCAGGACGCCTACCAGAACCACCCGAATGCTCCGTGCTATGTTCCGGAACTGTCAGATTCCGTGTACACTGCAGAAGGTTTCTGCCGTATCTGCAAAGGGCAGAAAGCATTTGCCGACGAATTATTTAAAGCGTTGGACTGGCAGCACCCGGAAGCTCTGTTGGAAGAATGGATACAGAACGGGGAATGGGCCGAATGCCAGAACTGCGGCGACCTGGTGGATTACAGAGACGGATATGGGGATAAAAATTGTCCCTGTTGCGGGGCAAAGATAGAAGAGGAATAAACGGTCAGGAAAAACAGAATACATTCAGCAGTTACCGTTGATTTTTTTATGTAAAGCAAATATAATAAGATTAAAAGAAGAGGAGAAAAGATGCCGGAAAGACAACACTTAGAACAACCAAAAAATCAGATGGAAATGACTACATCATGGGAATCATTAGGGATATGTAATGATTTTCTCTTTGGAAAGATTATGCAGGACCCTGAACTGTGCAAAGAACTTTTGCAGCGGATTCTCCCGGATTTAGAGATTGACCATATAGAATATCCAGAACTGCAAAAGGCTATAAAACCTGATGCAGATGCTAAAAGCGTGAGGCTGGACGTATATGTGCGGGATGATAAAAATACGACATATGACATTGAAATGCAGGTCGTTAATACCGGGGAGCTTCCAAAGCGGACACGGTTTTATCAGGCGATGCTCGATTTACAGATGATAGATAAAGGCCAGTCGTACAGGCGGTTAAAACCAAGCTATGTTATCTTCATCTGTCCGTTTGATATGTTTGCCAAAGGAAGGCACATGTACACATTTGAAAATATCTGCAAAGAGGATCATAATATCACACTGGGTGATGAAACGACAAAGATCTTTCTGAATGCAGACAGCAGTATGGACGATGTGGGTAAAGAATTAAGGGCTTTTTTGGATTATGTAGCTGGCAAAAATTCAGAGGATGATTATGTAAAAAGGCTGGAAGCGGCTGTAAAAGAAGCGAAAAAGAACAGGGAGTGGAGGCACGAATATATGACGTTGTTGATGCGTGACCAGGAAAATATTGAAAAAGGCAGGATTATGGGAGAAGATATGATACTTGATTTGATTCAGAAATTAATGGAAAATCAACGGTCAGATGAGATTTCCAGAGTGAAAGAAGATAAAGAATACCGTGAAAAGCTTTATAAAGAATACGGGATCTATGAATCAGAGATATAGGAATGTCTATAAGGTGGACACGGCAATCTAAAAGCATTGCCGTATTAGTGCCCTCTCTAAGAGAGTTTAATATTGGAGAGAAGAAGCAAAAAAGTGTGTAAACAATGCTGTGTAGAACTAAAGGAAACAAGAACGCACTGACTATATGAGAGGAAACCATATGGGCGACATAGAAATCGCATATCAGAATAAGGATATCACCAGCAAAGTGCTGGCAGAACATTTTAAGGGCAAGACTTTTAGCGTTTACGGGTTGGATCTTCCGGAGATCAGACAAGTACTTCCGACCAATCTCCCGGCGGTGAAGGCCAATGAACTCCGTCTGGATAACCTGTTTGAGCTGGCGGATGGAACCGTAGCGATCGTAGACTATGAAAGCGATTACGAAGAAGCGGATAAGGTAAAGTACCTGAATTATCTGACCGGGATAGCCAACCGGTACCTGCAGGAAAAGAAAGAATGTCCGATCCTGCGGATGATCGTGATCTATACAGGCGATATTACCAGAAAGCAGGTCACTGCGGAATATAATATCGGCGCGTTGAAACTGATGGTGGAACCGGCATTTCTTTCAGAGCTGCCTTCGGAAGAGATTTATCAGCATCTGAAAAGAAAAGTAGAACAGAACGAGCGGCTGGAAGATGAAGAGCTGATGGAGTTTATTATACTTCCTTTGTCGTACCGGAAAAAAGAAGAGAAGCAGGAAAAGATCCGTCAGGCAGTCGGGCTTGCAGTCCAGATCAAGGACAGGAACCAGCAGTTATTTACACTGTCAGGCATTCTGGCATTTACAGATAAACTGATTGACAAGGAGACAGCGAATCAAATAAGGAGGGTAATTGAAATGACGCAGGTAGCACAGATTTTTGAAGAAGAGAAACGGCAGGCAATACAGGCATTAGAGAAGGAGAAACAGCAGGCATTGACGCAGGTAGTAAAGGAAACTGAACAAAAGACTGCCAAAAGTAATTCCAGACAGATAGTGAGTCTGATGATTAAAAAAGGTTATCCGACAGAGGAAATCATATCTGTGGTGCCAAATTACTCATTGAATGAGGTGGAAGCGCTAAAAACGGAAATTTTAAAAGCCGAAAAAATAAATAGCTAATTTGGCTGGAATAGCTATTATAATATGTTTATATTGAGCAGGTGAGGTTTTCTCTCCCCTGCTCATAGGTTTGCCATAGAGTGAATGGAATGGCAACGGATATAGTTTATAGCTGGATTTGGCCTTTGGCAAAAATTTGTGGAATGACAGAGTTTTTACAGATATTACGATTTCCCGTCCAGCCATTCAAAAAAAGATTTTGTGTGGATTCGGTACCCACCTGGGATTTTTATTACCCGGAACGGGCAGTCTTTGGAAAACAGACGGTAGACGGTTTTATTGCCTACCTTCAATATGGTTTGAATTTCTCTGGCTGTAAGGACTTCGGTTTCCCGATATTTTTTAAAATCCTGCATAATAATGCCTCCTGTATATATGTGATAATTTTAACTTCATCCACGCCTGAAAATATAGTTTGCTCTACAAAATGCTCTACAAAATGGACATAAAAATAAAAATTTAGTATTAAAGAAATTCGTTGTATGACTTTGAAAAAGTCTTGAAAATAAGGGATTTTTCGGCATTTTTTGAAAATTTTCAACCCCTAAAAAATGCGTACGATTTTTTTTCGGGACGCAGAGGTCGCAGGTTCAAATCCTGTCGCATCGACTCCTTGGCAGGG
>CAJUMT010000173.1 GCA_910587495.1 uncultured Lachnospiraceae bacterium
TTACGGAATAGGGGAAGCAATACAGAAAGCAATGGAGAAGAACGCCTGAGAAATCGGGCGTTTCTTTATGGAGGTGGTACTATGGCTTATGCCAAGCTAAAGCAAACAAATCCGAGGGTGGCTATCTACGTCCGGGTGTCTACCCTTCACCAGGTAGACAAGGACTCGCTTCCAATGCAGAAGCAGGACCTGCTGGCATACGCAAAACTCATGCTCGGTACTGAGGACTGCGTTATCTTCGAGGATGCCGGGTACTCCGGCAAGAACACTGACCGTCCGAAGTTCCAGGAAATGATGTCGCAAATCCGGGCAGGCGGCTTCACTCACCTCCTGGTATGGAAGATTGACCGTATCTCCAGGAACCTTCTGGACTTCGCAACCATGTATAACGAACTGAAGGACCTGGGCGTGATATTCGTCAGCAAAAACGAGCAGTTTGACACATCTACCGCTATGGGCGAGGCAATGCTCAAAATCATCCTGGTCTTTGCGGAGCTGGAGCGGAACATGACTTCCGAGCGTGTGACAGCCACCATGATTTCCAGGGCAAATAACGGTCAGTGGAACGGCGGCAGGATACCTTACGGTTACGACTATGACTACGATACCCACGACTTCACTCCGAGCGAAACGGAAGCGCCTATCGTTCAGCTGATCCATGACCTTTACGAGAAGGAGCGCTCCCTGGTCCGGGAGTCTCGCATACTGAACTCCAAAGGATACCGCACAAGAGCCGGCAATGAATGGAACCCGGTCTCCCTCCATATCATCCTTCACAATATCTTCTACTGTGGAGACTATCGGTACAATGTGCTGAAGGAAGGCGACCGGCAGAAAGTCAAGGACGAGTCCGAATGGATAACGATTGAGGAACACCATCCACCTATCATCACCAGGGAGCAAAAGCAGCGTGTCATCACCATGCTGGATGCCAACTCCCGGATAAACAAGAAGAAGAACAACTACAAATCCGGAAAGTACACTCACATATTCTCCGGGCTGTGTTTCTGCGGAAATTGCGGCTGTCCTATGGGTGCTGCCCCGGCTTCCCTCCGGGCGGACGGCTGGCGGTACTCGAAATACTCATGCCCTACTCGGCGGAAGAACGCATACACTTGTACCGGCAAGTCAACATCTGATCCTGTCGTTGGGGAGTTTGCCATGAACTACATACTCAATATGCTGAACGCACAGAAGAACTTCGAGAATATTTCCTCTCCGGATGACCTGCAAGCTGTCCTGCTGACCGGGAACACCTTTTCATACATCGACAGCATAGAGCCGGATGGAGTGCTTGATTTATACGATATTCTGACTTCGGGGAAGGTCCAGGGAGCGGTATTCGGCAAGGGGGCGAGCATCAAACCAAAGGATGCTGAAGACAGCGAAATCGCCTCTCTGAGAGCCGAAAAGCAGAAGACGGAACGTGCATTAGACAGACTCCGCAACCTCTACCTTTATTCTGAGGATGCCATGTCTGAGAAGGAATACATCATCCAGCGGACAACCCTTACCGAAAAACTGGATGAAATCAATGACGAGATCGGCATGATGCAGTCGGACGAATGGCAGCAATCAGTGACAGACGAAATGTTCATCGCCAAGGCGAGCGAGTTCATCATCAGCCAGAAGCTGACCGACCGGAACTATATCAACTACAAACGGCTGGCTCAGTCCGTAGATGCCGAAGTCCTACGAAACTTCCTCACCAGCATAATCGACAGCATTATCGTGACGGACGGTATGGTGCAGCGTATCACTTTCAAAAACGGACTGTCTCATTCTTTCATCTTCAAGCAGTAGTGAGACAAAAACACCCAGGAGACCGCATATCTCCTGGGTTTCTTATCTGTCTCATTTTCGCATTTTTCTTGCAGATGGGATTTATGCACTGGCAACGGCTTCTCTGATGGTGCTGACTGCGATGTCCTCTTTGAAGCGGCTGTCATCCTCATTCATCAGAAGGACGAACCGGATAACTGTATTCTCCAGTGCAGCACCTTCAATTTCCTTGATCCGGGCTGTGCCATCTGCCACCTTGCTGATTGTCTTCTCTGCGAAACTGATAATCTCCTGCCTTCTTGCACCGCAAAGCTGCTCTGTCTTTGTTCTCAGCTTTCCGGATGACTTCTTCTCTGCTTTCTTCGGTTCAGCTTCGACCTTCAGCTCATACTCGCTGGCAGAAACAAATCTGTAATATGTACCATACTGGTTTTTCGACTCTTTGAGGACTACCTTGCGGCAGCTGGTCTCTCCAACCTTCACATCGGCGATGACTTCCTTGCCATCCTGCTTTACTTCCAGAACCTTTTCAACCTTAACTTCCAGCTTCTTTTCGATTGTCTCAATCATTTTCTTGTTATCCATAATCTTTTCCTCCTTTACTTTCCGAGCATATACTCTAACATCTGTTTCTGTTCTGCCAACTTTTCGACTTCTGCTTTGCATCTTGCAATTTCCTCAATCTTTCCAGGAAGGAATGTCGTGATATGGTAGGCATCATATGAAGCTGCGGACTCCTTAAATTCCTCAACTGCTTTATTAAGGCTTTCCAACTTCCATTCCATCCTTCTTTCGATGCTTCTGATTTCTTCTCTAATCTTTTCTTCCATGACCTCTACCTCCTGGTTATTTCCTTTGTTTTATCGTACTCGTACTCTAACACTGCCACCTACGTTGTCAATGGTTTTACGGAAATTTTTTTCGGAAAATTTCAAAAAAATTACCCGGTAGGTAATCTCTACCTACCGGGCAACTCTGAACCCTCTACTTCACAAATGTAACATTTTGTGTCAAATTATAAGCATCGCGTCCCCAAAACTGAAAAATCGATACCGCTCTTTCACAGCTTCGGCATAGGCAGCCATAATCTTCTCCCGTCCTGCCAGGGCAGAGACGAGCATTAAAAGAGTAGATTCAGGCAAATGAAAGTTTGTGATCAGACAGTCGATCAGTTTAAACTGATATCCCGGATAGATAAAGATATCCGTCCAGCCGCTGCCTGCTTTTAAGACGCCGTCCGCACCGGTCGCCGATTCCAGTGTGCGGCAGCTGGTAGTGCCTACGGCAATAATCCTCCCGCCGTGTTTTTTCGTCTCGTTGATCAGTTTTGCCTGGTCTTCCTCCACTACATAATATTCCGAGTGCATATGATGTTCCAGAATGTTTTCCACCTTGACCGGGCGAAATGTCCCCAGTCCCACATGTAATGTTACATGCGCAATCTTCACGCCCTTTTTTCGTATATCGTCTAAAAGTTCCGGTGTAAAATGAAGTCCTGCCGTGGGCGCTGCGGCAGATCCGTCATGCTTTGCGTAGACGGTCTGGTAGCGGTTCTTGTCTTCCAGCTGATGCGTGATATAAGGAGGAAGCGGCATCTGCCCTAACTGATCTAATATTTCCTCGAAAATGCCTTCATAGGAAAAACGGATCAGACGGTTGCCGTCTTCCACGACGTCCAGCACTTCCGCGCACAGAAGCCCGCCGCCGAAGCTGATCTTTGCGCCCGGCCTGGCTTTTTTGCCCGGCTTTACCAGCGTCTCCCATACATTATCTTCTTTTCGCTTCAGCAAAAGGACTTCTATTTTTCCGTCTGTTCCTACTTTATTGCCGATCAGGCGCGCCGGAATCACTTTCGTGTCATTGACAACCAGGCAATCGCCGGGATGCAGATATTCCGTGATTTCTTTAAATATTCGATGCTCTGTCTTCCCCGTCTTTTTATCCAGTAAAAGAAGTCTCGAAGACGCCCGATCCTGTAAAGGATCCTGCGCGATCAGTTCCTGAGGAAGTTCATAATAAAAATCATGTAAATTCATAAATCCGTCACTCTATTCCAAACAGTGTTTTTAATTCTGCCCGCATCATCTGCGGACGTCTTTTTACAAACGCATAGATTACTTCTATATTTTCCTCCACTGATTCCATGGAGAGGGAATAAGACTCGTCCTGCTTTTTCTTATACCTGATATTTTCCGAAAGCTCCCGGTCGCGCAGTGCTTTCAGCTTTCCTACCGCCGCACGCACTTTTCCTTCTGTAAAATACTCACGGATACAGTTTTCTATATACGCGGCAAATTTCTGCTGCATATCTGTCCGCCGCATCACAGCCGCAAAAAGTTCATTTCCGTCCATAGCTTCCTCTATGCTGCGCCATTCCTCTTCCGGCGTATTATAAAGATTGAATCCGGCT
Organism: uncultured Lachnospiraceae bacterium; assembly: GCA_910587495.1. Lineage (GTDB taxonomy): Bacteria > Bacillota > Clostridia > Lachnospirales > Lachnospiraceae > Hominiventricola. The sequence continues at coordinate 4,193 of CAJUMT010000173.1, forward strand.
TCCATATCATAATACAGATACCGCCACCTGCCGTCTTTTCTGCCGCTTTCATAAACGTCCCCCGGACTATAGTAGCGGTACAGTTTAATATTGTTTTGGGGCCAGTCCCAGTTGGCAATATAGGTCTCAATGGCAAAATACTGGAGCATATTTTCCACATCCACCAGCCGGGAAAATTCCTCAAATACCTCGTTATCCGTCAGATCCCGATCCGCATACGCTTTCAATCGGTCATAGTCTGCCCTGGCTCTTTGTTCCAATCTATCCGGCTCTTCTTCCTGTTCATCTTCTCTCTTTACATCTACCACTTCATAGTATCCCGCGCCGGAAGTTCCATACGTTTCTTCCATATAGCGATCGTCGTATACTTCCTGTATCCATGCAAAGTTATAATACTCGCCGTTTAAATATACAGCCGCAGGCGTTACGGATTTATGATCAACGCCATCAATTTGGCTGATAAGCGTCTGAAACAATTCCTCCCGAAATAAAGTCACCGACCGGTCTGTACCATGGTTTCTTACCACCAGCCGTTCATAAGACTGCTGCGCATGGCCGTCTTTTTTCACATTGTCGGCGAACAGAGGATAAGCAAAACTGCCTGTTCCATACTCGTCCCTGGCATAAAGCTTTAAAGATTTCCGGTATGACTGTCTGCTGGCATGGCCAAACACTCGTATCCCCGCCAGCTGATCAATCACCCGTTTGCCGTCCGCCGTCAAGATCTCTATATGCGCTTCCCGCTCCCAGTCCCGGCCCTTCTGGGTGAAATTGGCAGGCTGTGTCAGAAGATCTGGGTCATAAGATTCGCTGGCCATATACGCATCCCGCACTTTTCCCTCTGTCAGTATCCCGTATTCATAATCATAGAGATTATAAGGATCGCTGGTAATACAAACGATATAGGTGCTGAATCGGTTTGCAAAAGCTTCCATTGTATCCGCATAAAAATAGGTACGCGTAAACAGTTCTCCCCATGTGCCTGCCGCCTCGTCGTAGGAACGGGCGCGTAAAACGCAGCTTTGCACGTCCTTTTCTGCTTCAAAGATCAGTTCATCCGTATAACGCGCGCTCTTTAAAGTAGGCAGACTTCCGTCTGTGGTGTAATAGACAGGATCGCCGCTTCTTGTATACATAGATAGACACAGATCACCTGCACAAAAAGAATTTTCTGCAGATACCTGGACATCTTCAGCGCTTTTCAGCTTCTGGGCTTCTCTTTGGAAAAACGAAACCGCAACCATAAGCACAGCGGATGCCGCCAGAAGCGGCAGCACCCAGACAGACTTTTTCATATTCATTACTGTCTTAACTCCGCGCCCAGAGATTGAAGACCATTTAGGATTTTCTTCATGACTGCCGTAATCTCTTCTTCTTTCAGCGTCCGGTCTTTCGCCCGGAAACGAATAGAGTAGGCTACGGATTTACAGCCTTCTTTGATCTGAGAACCTTCGTAAACGTCAAACAGCTCATAGCTTTCCAGTATCTTTCCGCCCCGCACCGTCAATATTTCTTCGATCTGCCCTGCAAGGACGGATTTGGGAACCGTCATGGAAAGGTCTCTGGTCACCGCCGGGAATTTCGCGATACCTTCGTATTTCCGGTCGAAAGTCGCCTGCTCCACGACAGACGGCATATCCAGTACGGCCACATAAGCGCGCTCACCGATGCCATAGGTATTAAGGACGGTCGGATGCACCTCTCCTATATATCCGATCAGTGTCTTTCCGTAAAAAATATTCGCCTGACGGCCTGGATGTAAGAATGGCTTACCAGCCTTTGGATCATAGGTTTCCTTTTCATGCATGCCTATTTTATCTAAAAATTCTTCCACAACCCCTTTCATGGTAAAGAAATCTCCCTCGCCGTACATACCCAGCGTAAACTGCATGCGCTCATCGGGGAGTTCGGTAAGAGGCAGACTTTTCGGCAGATAAATATTACCCAGTTCATAGAGACGTACGTCTTTATTTCTGTGGTTATAGTTAAATGCCAACGAGGTAAGCATACCGTTTAACGAGGTAGTTCTCATAATAGAGAAATCCTCTCCCAACGGATTGGATATCCGGACAGCGTTCCGCTCCGGCGCATCTTCTGAAAGCATCAGTTTATCAAACACCTTCGGGCTTTCGAAACTGTAGGTCATACCCTGGGAAAATCCGCAAAACTCCGCAATATCTCTTGCCACAGACTCTACTCTCAAATAAAACGGAAGCTTTCCTGTGGTCGCCTCCCCTTTAGGAAGCGTGGTTGGAATATTATCATATCCGTAGAAACGGGCCACTTCCTCGGCGATATCCGCCGTGCGCAGTAAATCCTGCCTGAAAGTAGGAACAACAATCTCCCTTGCAGTCTCATCATAGACAAGTTCCAGTGGGCCAAAGTAAGAAAGCATCTGTTCTTTACTGATATCCGTGCCAAGAAGCGCATTGATGCGTTCCGGCTCAAATGGAACGCGGACAGGCATTTTCTTTTCTGCATACACATCCACGACGCCGTTCACCACTTCACCCGCACCCAGTTCTTCGATTAACTGGCAGGCGCGATTGATCGCGGCCAGGGCATTGTTGGGATCTAATCCCTTCTCAAACTTACTAGAAGCCTCGGTACGAAGGCCTACTTTTTTGCTGGAAAGACGAATGTTTGTACCGTCAAAGCAAGCCGCCTCAAACAGCATGGTGTGTACCTGGTCAGTGATCATGGAATTCTCTCCGCCCATGATACCCGCCAGACCCACGGCCTTCTCTCCGTCGCAGATCATCAGGACAGAATCATCCATGATACGCTCCTGACCGTCCAGCGTCACAAATTTTTCGTCTTTTGCCGCCCGGCGCACAATGATTTTATGATCTGCGATCATATCCAGATCATAGGCATGCATAGGCTGTCCGTACTCTTCCATCACATAATTGGTAATATCCACCACATTGTTAATAGGACGAATGCCCACAGAAGCCAGTCTTCTCTGCATCCATGCAGGAGACGGGGCAAGCCTGATATTTTTCACGACTCTTGCACAGTAGCGGGGGCAAAGATCTGTATCTTTGACTTCCACCTGAATGTACTGATTCACATCATCCCCGCTCCCTTTTACTTCCACAGCCGGGGGATTGAAGTTTTTATGGAAAGTCGCCGCCGTCTCTCTGGCAAGCCCCAGGATGCTGTAGCAGTCCACACGGTTCGAAGTAATCTCAAATTCAAAAGCTACGTCC
>CAJUMT010000174.1 GCA_910587495.1 uncultured Lachnospiraceae bacterium
CCTACACGACGCTCTTCCGATCTCTGCCATTCCGATTGTAATCCTTTTAGGCGTTATGATTGGATGTGTGAATGCATTCTTTATTACGCAGTTAAAGATTGATGCTTTTATCGTTACAATGGCGCTGCAGTGTATTGTCCGCGGTTTTGCGTATATTATATCCAATGGAGAAGGCATTCTGATCACCAATTCTTTTTTCCTGAAATTGGGGACTTATAAATTTTTCGGACTCAAAGTAGTTTCTTTTCCGATCCTATTGATGATCGTTGTCTTTCTGGTATTTTATGTTATATTGGCAAAGACGCAGGCGGGGCGCGAGATTTACTTCCTGGGAGGCAATCCGGCAGCGGCCAGGCTGGCGGGTATCTCTTTAAAAAAGACTACATATAAACTTTATATTATCATGGGTGTGCTGGCTTCCGTCGGCGGTATGGTATTGTCGGCAAGGATGAATACAGGACAGCCGCAGGCCTGCGTGAACCTTGAGTTTGATGCGATCACGGCAGCCGTTTTGGGCGGAATTGCCATGAGCGGCGGATATGGGACTCTGTCAGGGACGTGTTTGGGGCTTTTACTTTTACAATGTTTTAATAATGGGCTGATCCTGATTAATGTTCCGTCTTTCTGGCAGAGCGTGGCAAAAGGGGTGCTGCTTTTGCTGGCATTATCTTTTGATTATTTCCGCTCCAGAAAAAGAGGGTAATATGCGGCGCATTTTGCAGAATTGTATAATCTGTGCTGCTTATAACATAATAATTTAATTCACAGGAGGAAAAACTTATGAAACGAAGAGTATTGGCGGCAAGTATCGCCGGAATGTTGGTATTGGGAGCTTTAACAGGATGTTCCGGATCATCCCAAAACGATGGTCAGTCCGCGCCTGGAAAGACAGAAACGCCGGCTGACGAAACGGCGGATGCGCCGGCGGATGCAGAGGCGGAAACACCGTCCAAGACACAGCCTGATCAGGACATTGTGATTGCGGGAATCTATAAAAACGGCGACCAGCAGTGGTTTATCGGAGAAGGCGCGGCAGCGGAAGAAAAGGTAAAGGAGATGGGAGCCTCCGAATTTATGTATATTGATGTAAAGCTCAATCCGGATACCTATCTTCAGGCGCTGGATAATGCGATCACGCAGGGCGTAAGCGGTATATTAGTCTGCGTGCCGGATCAGAACCTGTCCAAAGTGACAATGCAAAAATGTGAAGAAGCCCAGATTCCCGTGGTTGCCTGCGATGATCCGCTGTTGGATGAAAACGGCGATTTTATTGCCCCGTTTGTAGGAATCGACGCACTGGCCATCGGGCAGGCGTGCGGAGAGTGGAGTGCAGGATACGCGAAAGAAAACAATCTGACAGGAGAAGACTGCGGAGTCCTTTATCTGACCGCTAACACCATATCAAGCTGTGTGCCAAGGACGACCGGAGCCAAGGAAAAATTTGAGGAGGCTTTGCCGGATTGGCCTGCAGAAAGAGTATTCGAGGCGGACTATGACGGATCGCAGGAGAAAGGATATAACGGTGCGGCAACAATATTTACCGCTAATCCGCAGATTAAGAACTGGATCATCATGGCGATCAATGATGAAGGCGCGGCAGGCGCGACCAGGGCTTTGGAAGAAGCAGGCTTAGACAGCAACTCGGTTGTATGCGGAATCGGAGGATATCTTGCCAAGCTGGAGTATCAAAAAGAGGTCCCGTCTGCATTTAAAGCGACTGCTTTTATAAACTATGTAGATGTAGGGGCGATTTCCGCAGAGGAGTTAATGAATTACATTTTGGATGGAACTGAGATTCCCATGGATACGAGAACTCCGGCGACCATTGTGACGGCGGAAAACTATAAAGAAGTTATGAAAGACCAGGCTGAATAAAATATTGCCGGATTTACCGAATCTTAGGCGGACAGGGTTTCCTGTCCGCCTAAGATGCAGGCAGGGAGAATTTTCTTTATGAAAAATTTCGGGAAACGATTTAAAATAAACAGTATAAGGACAAGGCTGACAGTTTATTATTCTTTGACAATTATAGGTATCAGCCTTTTAATGACCCTGGCAGTAACCCATATATTGTTGACACAATTTCAAAACCGAAAAAACAATCTGATCCTGGAACAGATGCAGGTGATCAACAGGGATATAGAAAAAGAACTGTCCTTCTATGTAGAGAATGCTTCACTGTTTAAAAAAGAGTATGTAATCAGGAATTACCTTTCGGACGGAACATGCAAAGAGGAAGCGGAAAGACTGTTACAGAGCGGAAAATATATTTATAACGGCCTGCGTTCTTTAATGCTTATCAATTTGGAGCAGGAGATGATATCCTCTTTTTCGATGACTGCGTCTGTTGAGGATACACAGGTGATCCAGGAGTGCATTGACAGCGGAAAAGATATATGGTTTTCTTCCCCTCACAATTATCCTTTTTCCAGTAATTCCGACGATTATATGGATAATAATGTTATTACCTGCTGTGTAACGATCAGGGATGAAAAAACATTTGAAACAGAAGGATATTTATTATCCAATATAACACGCGATTATTTGTTCGGGAGGCAAAAGCAGTATGTAAATCAGACCTTTGACCATGTATATGTGATGGCGCTGAACGGGGACTTTATCTATCGTTACGGGGAGCGGGATAAAACGGTAGAAGAAAACGTTCGCCGCCTGTCCGGCCAGAGCAAAAAGAGGGCAGTATGGATGGAGGGCAGCGAGTATTCTTATTTTATCCGCAGTATTGAAAATTTTCCCAACTGGAAACTTATAGGCGTGGTATCAAATAAAAGTTTGATGCGCGATATCAGGCAGATACAGTTCCTGATCGGAATCGCCTGTGCCTTGGGAATTGGCCTGGTAGTGGGTATCAGTCATAAAATTTCAAAGATAGTGACGATACCTATTTACAGACTGAATGAGGCCATGCGTGTTTTTGAAGTCGGAGAGATACCGCCAAAAGTAAAAGTAGAAGCGCAGGATGAGCTGCACTTTCTGGTGAACCGGTTTAATGCAATGATTGATGATATTGTAGGGTATATCAATGCGCTGGAGCAATATGAACGGGAGACTGCCCAGGCGGAAATTATGGCGCTGAAATTCCAGCTGGAAAGTTTACAGAGCCAAATTAATCCTCATTTTCTGTATAATACTTTAAATACGGTTTCCTACCTTGCCCTGAAAGGAAGGACAGAAGATATCAGGTGTCTGATCCATGAATTGAACCAGCTGCTCCGCTCAACCCTTACGGATATAGAAGAATTTATCTGCATTGAAAGAGAGATTGCGTTTTTGGAATCCTATGTTCGGCTTCAGGAATATAGGTATCCGGATATGCTTACATTTCAGGTTATGTGTGAGGAAGAACTAAAGCAGATGATGATTCCGAAACTGATCCTGCAACCGCTGGTAGAAAATGCGCTACTGCATGGAATCTTTCCGTCAGGGAAAAAAGGCGACGTAACGGTCTGTCTACAGGGAAGAGAAGACAAGATTGATATTTTTGTACAAGACAATGGAGTGGGGATAGAAGACAGCGAGTTAAAAAAACCGGCGCATGGGCGGAAAGGATTTAACCGGATTGGTTTAACGAATGTCAATGAAAGGCTGGTCATGTATTATGGGCCAGAGGCTGTATTAAAGATAGAGTCAGTCAAAGGAAAAGGAACAAGCGTTTCTTTTAGTATAAAAAAAGAAACGGAAAGGACGTGAAGAGATGTACAGGGCGCTGATTGTTGATGATGAACCGGCGGCAAGGGAGATGATCATCTGCCTCGTTGACTGGAAAGAGATAGGATTTGAAAAGCCGGATACGGCTACCAACGGACGCCAAGCTTTAGAACTGTTCAGGCAGAGAACATATGATATTATTTTTACAGATATTGAAATGCCCATCATGAACGGCCTGGAGATGATAGAAGAGATGAAAAAGACAAATCCAAAACAGATGTTTGTGATTATCAGCTGCCATGAAAGTTTTGAATATGCGAAAAAGGCGCTGAAAATGGGGGTTTCGGAATATTTGATTAAGGATTTAATGAGTTCCGAAGAGCTGTATGCCTGTCTGCTGGAACATACGGCAAAGAAAGCGCCTGCTTTCAGGGAAAAAACAGGCTTTCAGATGCAGGAATGCAGTGAGGTTCTTTTAAAGCTTATATCAGAAGAAAAGCTTACGAAGCAGGATGAAAAAGCTTTCCGGGAAATGATGTGTCTGCCGGAAGATAAAAATTGTTACAGTATAGGGCTGGCAAGTATGGATGAGAAAGAGCAAAAACATTTTGGGCTGGATTATCAGATATTATGCCAGACCCGTCGATTTTGCCAGATGATCTGGCAGGAAGGGACTGTGGCTGTGGTGTCGAATGAGCGGGATATTCTGTTTTTAATCATTCAGGCAGGAAAATGCAGTACAGCGGAAAAGATGAACCAGACGGCGGAATATATAAACCATATCCGAAGTACGGCCAGAGAATGCGGGATTACTTCTTTAACAATCGGAGTATCAGAAGAATCCGGGAATATCCATGATGTGGGGAAGCTTTATCTGCAGGCAAAGAAAGCCTGTAATATGAAGGTATTTAGAGGGATGAACCGTACGATCTTTTATAATACGATCGCTAATAATATATGGAGCCTTCAAGGAGAGGCCCTGGAAAAATATCTGGAACAGATAGAACTGCATATTGTAAACAAAGATAATCGGTATAAGGAAATATTAAAAAAGCTGTATCGCCCAAATCTGTACGGCGGTTTTCTGGAAAATAATTATTTATCCTATGTGAATTGGAGGCTATGGAATATACTTTTTTATATACGCAGGAAGATACATGGAAAAGAAATACCTGAAACCGATATCGTAAAGCAGGGCGTAACCCGGATTGATCAGTTGAACAGCGCAAGGGATATGGAGGATTTTTTTATTGATGTAATCCAGGGATATTTTATATTGGAAGAAAATTTAAAAGAACCGGGGATTGTCATACAGGCAAAGGATTATATTGAGATGAAAATGGGTGAAGATATTTCACTGACCCGGATTGCAGACGCACTGCATGTACACAAAGGGTATCTTTGCAGGGTTTTCAGAGAAGAGACAGGAATAAATCTGGTCAGTTATATTCGGGAAAGAAAGGTGGCGGAAGCGAAAAAAATGCTGGAAAGCACCGGATTAAAAGTGTACGAAATCGCGGAGATTTTAGGATACCAGTCTCCGCAGTATTTTACTATGGTGTTTAAAAAAGAAAGCGGTCTTTCTCCTAATGATTACCGGAAGCAGTTCTATGATAAATAAGTTAATATTTTATAATGGATAGTTAATATTGTGGATTCTTTCGTTCGGCAAGATCTTTTAAAATTATTTTAGACAGACGGCATTTGGACGTTTACAAAATACATTTTTGTTTAAAGGGACCAGGAGGAACAGTATATGCGTGGAAGAGAACGGTTATTAGCAGCTTTAAAAGGAAAAAGGACAGACAGAGTGCCCGTTACTTTATTTATTCAGTCACAGGGGCATTTCGTAACACAATTGGCGCCCCATACGGATCCATGGGATTTTGAGGCGCTTCAAAAACAGATTATCGATTATCAGAGGAGCTTAGGGGCGGACGTACATGTCAGAATGCTGTTTTTTAACCCCCATGAACCGGTATTTGCGCATTTTGATTTGCTGAATGTGCAAAATGAGACAAAAGACTGGCATGTGGCGGTGCAGGAGGACAAAAACGGTAAGACGGTAAAATACCGTTATGAAATTACCACACCGGAAGGCGTGCTGCATCAGACTTTTTCTATATATGAAGGCCGTCCGGGCACTTTTATGTACGGCTGTACAGAACCTCCGATTAAGAATCAGGAAGACTTGCGTATAGCAATGAAATACGAACCGCCATATTCTGATGAAACGAAAGAGAAAATGAAGAAGAATGTAACAGTAATTAAAGAATATTTGGGCGACGACGGGATTGTCTCCGCATGGTCCAACGGGGGGATGTTCAACAATATATCCGCGCTGATTGACCAGACGGAATTATATGCGCTTTTTTTGACAGAGCCGGAATTTTATGAAGAACTGATGTCGTTTGCAAAAAAGAGGACATATGCTTATACGGATATACTGCTGGAAACAGGTGTTGATGCTATCTGTGTAGGAGGGAATGCAGCCGGCGGTTTTTTGGGAAATACATGTTTTCATGATTATGTTCTTGATTATGAAAAAGATTATATTGCTTACTGCCAGAGAAAAGGAAACCCGGTCATTTATCATAATTGCGGGAGGGTCATGGAACTGATTCCGTCATATAAAGAAATGGGCGCAATGAATATAGAACCTTTCTCCCCGGATCCCCTTGGCAACGGCGACCTGGATATACTAAAGGATATGATCACGGACGAATTTTCGGTCACCAGCGGGGTTGACCAGATTCATTTGCTGCAGAAAGGGACAAAAGACGACGTCATAAAAGCTACATTGAAAATTATGGAACAGGGAAAACAGCTGCATTCTTTTATCATGCAGAACGTAGACTTTCTGGAATATGGAACTCCAAAAGAAAATGTAGAAGCGTTTGTGAAAACGGCGTTGGCCAACGCGCAGCGGGATTGATAAGCTTATGACAGTAATTAAGAAGACAACATGGAAGGATATGGATGCCGTTGTCCTTGAAAACAATATTTTAAAAGTGACTGTTTTACCCAGGCTGGGCGGTAAGAGCGCGTCGGTTTTTTATAAGATAAATGATTTTGAACTTTTTCCGCCTGTACAAAACGGCGTCTATAAAGAACCACAGGAAGATACATTGTTTGAGGACTGCGACGCTTCCGGATTTGACGACGCGTTTCCCACGATCGTAGGCGTTAATAAAGAATCGCCGGGTGACGAAGGGCGCTATACGGACCATGGCGAGATCTGGAGAAGCAGCATGAAAGCAAAAATTCTGCAGGAATATCTGGAACTTACTTATAAAAGTGAGAAAAACGGCTATTTTTATAAAAAAGATATTTCCCTGCACGGTTCGTCCGTGATCTATCAGTATTCGATCCAAAATGTGTCCAGGGAAGACTTTCCCTGTCTTTGGGCCATGCATGGGCTGGCACGGTATGAAGAAGATATGGAACTGTTCTATCCGGAAGGAGTAAAAAGTTTTTTGAATACCATGGACAGTCCACTGCTTGGCAAAGAAGGCACGCGCTACCCGGCCAGGAATCAGACTTATGATTTTTATACTGTACCTGAAGCGTCTTCGCTTACTATGGTGAAATATTATGCGGAGGGAAAAGTCAGTGAAGGGCGCTGCGGGTACAGGTATCCCGGACAGAATGTACAGTGCGAAATCCTGTATGATGAAAAGAAGCTCCCATATCTTAGATCGGAAGAGCACACGTCTGAACTC
>CAJUMT010000175.1 GCA_910587495.1 uncultured Lachnospiraceae bacterium
TTCCAGCGTTTTAGAAAGTTCGCTCTGCAAAGCGGCGGCTTTCTCTTTCAGTTCCGCAAGGCAAAGGCTATAAATCTGCTTCACCACGGGGCGGCTTCTTCGTCAATGATGAAATTTTCGTCCTCGTCCATGAGGTAGCCATACACGGGCTTGCTTGTGACAGGCTTCCCACTCATGCCTTTTGAGCGTTTTACCGCCCGGATTTTCTTGCTCGTATCCCTCACCAGCCATTCGTTAAAAATGTTACGCAAGGGGGCAAAATCATTGTCGCCTTGTGCGCTGTCTACTCCGTCATTGATTGCAATGAAACGGACGTCCAATAATGTTTATCAGATATTCACTTATGTGAAAAACCAGGATAAAGATAATACCGGGGATATTGCCGGTATCCTTTTGTATGCTAAGACTGATGAGGATATCACGCCGGATGTCATGTTCAATATAGGCAGTAATCAGATCGGGGCGAAAACGCTAGATCTGAATAAAGATTTTGCTTTGATAGCGGATCAGCTGGATAAGATTGCAGAAGATTATTTTGGGATAAAGGTGGATTAGAATATAACGACATTGAATGCCCGGCTTTAGAACAGCTGTCCGCCTTTTACGCCTGGATAGAGGGCAGTCCTCTGGCACAGCTGATGCCAAAGGGACAATATGAATTTCAGCCGGAGCTGCCCTGACGGACCTACTCTCCCCAGTTCCACAACTTTGATGAGGTGGTTGTCCATGGACCGCAGGACGAACCAGAGACGGTGCGGAAAGCCCTGGAGGATTCCGTAAAGAAATATTACGCTTTTTACCAGTTGCCCTGTGATGAATTTTCCCAGACAGAGCTGGACGAATACGCGGTGAACGCCTGGCCCTGCAGCCCGAAGCCCAGAGTCCGGCAAGGGGAGGAAGTTTTGCCGCCGGAGCTGTTGTCCGGCATCGGCCTGGAAAGCGGCGTGATCAGCTATGGTGGCTTTTATACGCTGCTGGTTCGTCTGGATTTTGATGTGAAAGGGACGGCGGAGCGTTTTACCGTTATCGGTGCAGATGGACATTCCTATGAATTTTTATTAGCCGGTATCATAGCGATGGTGATTGTTGTATAGGCATAAGGGGAGATGAAAAATGAAGCAATGGAAATTTATTTCCAGTTTTGCTGTTTTAATGAGTTTATTGTTCACACTCTCCTCTTGTGGGCCATGGAAACCGTTAATAGACCTTTTGGGTACATTCAACCTTGGGCATATACTGGGGCGGCGACTCACTTCCTGTCCAGTATAGGCGTGGTGTATTGGATACCTATGCCTTTGATTATTTTTTGGAACGATTTGATGAGCTTTTGACAGAAAATGAAATCGATCACTTTTTCAGAGCGAACTCTACAAAAATTTTGGTCAAATATTCAGCAGGTTAGTGATATCTGAGAAGTCGATGAGCAGGTCATCATAGATGCCAGCCTTTACAGAATCCGCAAAGGTATAATCTCCGGTATCCTCTGATTCAAAGCTATAGACAAGGATACGGTTCTTCTCCGGGTCAACAATCCAGTATTCCCTGACGCCTGCAGTGCGGTATTTAAAGAGCTTTGTGAAATAGTCCATACGTCTGCTGCCTGGTGACACGACTTCGATAATCCAGTCCGGTGCGCCGAAACATCCTTTGTCAGTGAGCTTGCCAGGATCGCAGATAACAGAGATATCCGGCTCCACATAGTTTATGTCGTCCTTGTTCAAAAATACAGCAAACGGGGCTATGTCAACTTCACAGGTTCCGTTATTCCGATTGATATATTCCCGGATGACTGCAAAAAGCTCTCCAATAATACGCTGATGCTTTCTGGCGGGCGGAGCCATATAGTAGATTTGGCCATCAATCAGCTCGGCCCTGCTGCCCTCCGGCAGGTTGTAGATATCATTAATGGTATAGAACTTCTCTTGCGCCAATGCTGTTGCCATGGTAATGCTTCCTTTCCTGGTTATTGTAGGTGCTTCTGCTCTTTATTATAACGCATATTTCTATACAATGCAATCAGGATAGATGATTTGAATTTCCCCATTTTTTCTGGCAACTGATTTCATCACAAAAATAAAGAATGCAAAAATACATCCTAAATGTTATAGTTAAATCATCACAAATAACCAAACAAAGGAACAAGTCATGAGTTTTAGGTATGATCTAACTGCTGTTGAAATCTTAAAGCGATTGGGCTATACGAAGCCAGTAGGGAAAGACATCCTTTTGAAGGCAGAATGTGAAAAAAATTTGAAACTGCCCTCTGCTTTGTTTGAATTTTGGAGTTTGGCGGCAGACAGCCCCTTATTTGAGACCGCCGACATCTGGACGAAAAAGCGGGATTTCTTTTGGTTCTCCTATGACAGTATCCAGGAATGGATTGACAGCGAAAAAGAATATTGGGAAAAAGAACCCCAGGAATATGCGGACAAAAAATATGCAGATAATGAGTATTATCAGCTTTATAAACTTCCCAGAGAACAGTGGGGAAGCCGTGTCTAAAATTATTTGCAGATTGGCAGTGACTACGGTGCGGGGATATCAAAATCAGGGATTCGCCTTAATGGAATCGAACAGGATAATCCGCCTGTTTACATACTTATTGAGGAAGATACTTTAACGGAGTGGAATAGACTTGATGATCATCTGTCTGATTTTTTGATGCGCTCCATTTGTGATGTTTTGTGTTGTGGGGAGTATGATACAGCCGCCCGCGTTTTAGAAAAAATGGGCTGGCTCGTGGATGAAGTATATCAGGAGGATTTTCCCACTCTTGACATGGACGCTTTATTAAAACAAAGATCTGAGTATGGCGCGGATGCCGTGTGCGGATGCGCGTATGATGAGGAAAAACAGCTGTTGCTTGCTGCTAAAATTGATAAGGCTGACAGCAGAAACAGCAGAATAATGATATATAGAAAAGAGTAATAAGAAAGCATGAAAGACCGTTTTAAAGTAATCGGATATTACATATGCGAAATAATTGATACGCCTAAGTGGCTGCCAGGGTTTGGCAGGCGAATCCTGTCTGTCAGCGGCTGCATCGGAGCACAGCATCCCAGATGGGAATGTTTTATGGGCGGATGGATCAAAGGGGAAGTACAGGAATATCAGGAGAGACTGCGGCTTGACAAAGAGCGGTATCGGGAATTTTTAGAAACGGCAGGAAGCCTTTTCGATGCCGAAAGGCTGGATGTGGACTGCAGGTTTTTGGAATTATCAGATGCGAGAAATTTTTATGAGAATTTTTGTCGGGCGCTCCCATGCTGTGTGGTAAGTATTTCTACAACCATGGAGTATTATAAAATCCTGCTGGATGAGTTGAAGGGCAGCAACAGCCATGCCCTGATGAACGGCGAAAACGACGACAGTCCCTGCCTGGGAAATGATATTTTGGGCTGGGATATTGGCGGCTTTGAAAGTATGCCGTAGATTATGGTAGAATACGGTACAGTGAAAAAGCTGTCCTGAGTTTTGTGTACGGAATAGAGGTGGATATGCTCAATTTAGAAAAACTGGAACCCATATTGGAGGGTTATAAGGCGTATTTTACAAGCCATTGGGATGGTGAAAAATACAAGTGGGAAGCAGTTAAACATTTTCAGGAACGCTGGGATATCGATGCTGAGAACTTTGGCGATATGTTCAAAATTGCCACAGACAAGACATTTAATCTGCTTGCATCTGGCTACGCATATCCAAGAGGTATGATTACGAACTTTGCGAAGGCTGATGATGAAGCAGCCAGAATAATGTTCAGAAATCTCTTTGATGAATCTCAGGACTTGGCTGCAAGAGTAGATGCTTTTCAAACTGATTCGGAAGAGTTAAGAGCAAAGTATGATGATGGTACATGGAGAAATCATTATCAAAACACAAACGCCATCAGCACATACTTGTGGTTGCGCTATCCGGATAAATACTATATCTACAAATACGAACTGTATCGTGCAGCTGCGAAAGAACTGGATGCTGAGTATATGCCAAAAAGAAATGGCTTAGTTGATAGCCTGATTGGCGGATATCATATGTACGATGAAATCTGCGAGGCAATCAAGAAAGATGCGGATCTAAAAAATATGCTTCAGCAGGCGATGGTTCCTTCTTGTTATCCGGATCCTGAGCTTAAGACGCTGACTATTGATGTAGGATTCTATTTGGCATGTTATTCTTCTGAAAGAACGCAAGACAGAGCAAGAAGAGGGAGAGTGGTTCCCTAAGGATTATTCTCCGGAGCTTGGTGTAGAGGAATGGATTGAGCTTTTGAATGACAGTTCTGTTTTCACTGCAGGAAGTCTTCAGATCATGAAACGGTTGAAAGACTACGGTGGACAGGCAACATGCACACAACTTTCGGTAAAATACGGTGAGAGCAAAAACTTCTATAACAGCGGTTCGTCCTCTCTTGCTAAACGTGTTGCAGAGAAGACAGGGTGTGATGTACCACCGGACAGAGACAGTGGAAATACCAGATGGTGGCCGATTCTATATGTTGGAAAAGATGCCGGGAGGGATGAGGAAGGCAGCTATATCTGGAGACTAAGAAATGAGCTGGCTGAGGCTTTGGATCAAATAGATTTATCAGAGGTTTCTTTGTATGTTGATGATGTTCCAGCTTTATGGAGCAGATCCGAAAAGGTGATTATTTCTATCTCTGCTATGGAAACAGTATAAGACTGCTGGGGCAGTTTACCAGCGAAGGTGCTGTTTTGAATCCTGAAATGACAGATGGTTGGTATGAAAGAGAATACAAGGTAATAGAAACATCAAAAGACTTTTCAGCATATAACAGTGTACATAAATGGTGGGCGCCAAACGACAATTCGACCTGTATTAAGGTTGAGGTTGGCGATAAGCCTTTGTTTGAGACTGAAATACTTAAGCCTTATTTTGGTATGGCCGTAAGTAATCTGTATGGTAAGGATGTTGACGCTCATGGATATTGGTGGCTCACTGCTAATCCCAAAATATGGAGTTTTGCTGATATTAAAATCGGTGAGGAGCAAAATTATACGCTTTACAACGAGAATGGAAATAAACGACGCGTATTTCAGAATTTCCTTGATGCAAAGGTCGGTGACATTGTAAATGGTTACGAAGCCAATCCGGTAAAGAAGATTGTTGCTCTTGCCAGGATCACACAGGCAAACGATGGAAGGGCAATATATTTTGAGAAGATTGAAGGACTTGCTACTCCAATCGAGTATTTGACACTAAAAGAATGTCCGGAGCTTGAGAAGATGGAGTTTTTTGTTAGCCAAATGGAAGCCTTTTCAAGCTGACAAAAGGAGAGTTTGATTTCATCATGGATATTATTCGTGATGAGAATCCGCTACAGAAGTCTGGTGCTGCTAATCAAAAATATAGTAAAGATGATTTCCTTGGTAAGGTCTATATGACAGAGGAAAGATATGATGTCACTGGGACGCGGCTTCCAGATTGGACACAGCTATTTCTGTGGAAGAGAAGAAAAAGGTGTGGACGATGAGTGGATGAGGTCTGTGGTGGAATTTGATATTTTGCCGATGCTGTCAGAGTATTGGTTTGATGAACCAACAAACTGCAGCGTTGGGAGAAGAATTTACGCGGAGTATTTGATGATTAAAGATAAAAGCATATATATCAAGAACATATACTATATGCTTTTTTACGCATTTCAGATTCTGAAGCAATCTAATTATGATGAGGTTGCTTCAGAAAAGTTTGATAATGCACAGGATCTTTTTGCTGCGATTTTGAGCAAAGGGATCGGGCAACAGCTGAAGCAGGGATTGTACATTGAAAGAAAGATAGCCCTAAAGAAGGTACTGGTCTTCTTTGATGGGATAGAGCTTTTGGAACCTTCTGAGATAACGTGGAGCAGGCTGCATTATCAGAGAAATAATAAAAACTATGAGCTTCTAATGAATGTGTGCTACTTTGTGCTGGACGGTATGTTGCAGACTACGGAAAAGGGTGAATACAAGATGACCGCCTTTTCTGATGAACATATGGCAAGACTGTATGAGAAGTTTATTCTGGAATATTATAGCCAACATCATATGTACCTGACAGAGGTTAAGGCTGGACAGGTAAAGTGGAATCTTGTGGGCGAAAACAGTGAGTCGATGATCCGGTTCCTTCCAATTATGCAGACCGATATCATGTTAAGGCTGAAAGAAAGGACCCTGATCATTGATGCCAAGTATTATGGCCGGACGTTGCAAAAACAGTTCGATAAGTATACGCTGCATTCCAATAATATTTATCAGATATTCACTTATGTGAAAAACCAGGACAAAGATAATACCGGGGATGTTGCCGGCATCCTTTTGTATGCCAAGACTGATGAGGATATCACGCCGGATGTTATGTTTAATATGGGCGGTAATCAGATCGGGGCGAAGACGCTGGATCTGAATAAAGATTTTGCTTTGATAGCGGATCAGCTGGATAAGATTGCAGAAGATTATTTTGGGATAAAGGTGGATTAGAATATAACGACATTGAATGGTTTGGCATAGATAAAAATAAAAAGATAAATGCTTTAGAAAAAGGAGGCTGTGGAATTTAATGCGTACTTGGAAAGTTGGTGTGACGCTTGCGGCCCTGTTGCTCTGCCTCAGCGGCTGTGGCCTGGTGGGGAAAGTCCTGGATGCCCTGCCGGAGGAAGCCCTGGATAAGATCCTGGACGCCGCCCCACACACCTCATCCTGTGTGGAGGAAGCTGCCGCCAGTTTCCTTGAGGTGGTGGAGATCCAGGACATAGAAGCTGCCAAAGCCCTTTTTGCCCCCAGCGCTCTGGCAGAGGACGCGGACTTTGACGAAGTTCTGACCCGGCTGTTTACTTTCTACTCTGGGTCTACGGACGAGTGCTGGTCGGACAATACGCCGAGCATCTCCAAACATCTCCACTACGGAAAGACAACCAAGCGCAGTTATTCCGGCTGGGTTCCAGTGGTCTCACAGGGGATAAATTATTACTGCTATGTGGCCGTCACGGATATCGACGATGAGGAGCCGGAGAATATCGGGATCAATAAACTGGTATTTGTTACAGAGAAAGCCCGCTGCGCCCCGGAATTTGAGCGACCGGAGGGATACGGACTATGGCTCTATGAAGACCCGCCGGGGGATTACCAGACCTGCCGCATCAACGAAGACGCATATATCTATACCCCGGCAGATCGAACAATAACGAAGGGAGAGATCACCGCATTTCTGGAGGGCAGCACATCCTGGGAGGCGTTTGCCGTCCGCTTCGGTGAGCCTAATGTGACCGCCTATCCGGATCAGGCGCATTGGAATGTCTATTACTACGCCCTCCCGGAGGAAGACGGGGAACCCAGATG
>CAJUMT010000176.1 GCA_910587495.1 uncultured Lachnospiraceae bacterium
CGGATCAGCGAAAAACTCCTCAATGGAGAACAGGGCCATGCCCTAACAATAAAAAAACCTGATATAAGTTGGTGGCTTTTTTCTTCCATACTTATATCAGGTTTCATAATATCCTGTATTACAAAATTATTTAAAAATAATCTTTCGGAACTCCTGGCTCCTTTTTCAGAATGCTTTCCCAATTAGCTTTATTATATAAAATTCTAATAATAAATACTGTATCAAACTGTGAAGCATAATAATAAAAAATATTGTAATTATCAAAACGGGTCATTCGCAACCCCATATTCCTCAAAAGTTCATCTCCAACTAATGGATGCTTCTCTGGACAATAACCCAGGCTTTCCGCCGCATCTAATATCCCATTTGTAATTCTTCTGGAAGCTGACGGATTACAGAGATCAACAAAAATATAATATTCTATATCCTGCAAATCATATTCTGCAGGCTCAGAAAACATAACCTTAGCCACGTTCTTTCCTTTTCTCATCTAATCTCTTTCTCACTTGGTCAATTGTACTGACTCTTCCATCCTGCAAAGCCTTATACCCCTCGCCAATTAACCGGTAAAGTTCCAGCTTTGCAGTGTCTGTTGATTCTTCAAAAATTCCCTGTCTCTCCGTTGCTAACATATGCATACCTCCCATCAGCTATATAATAACATACTCCCCGGTTCACCGCAATCATATTCTTGCCTGGGTTTCTGATAGATATAATCACGGAAGGCCAAAAATTTCCATACAGAAAACGAGAAAATGCAGAAACTCTAACATTCCTAATATAAGTATGAAATTATCAAGGTGCAGTTCTGGTCAAAGTCCCCCAATGCCGCTTCCGACCACATCTTTCAGATCGGTCATCCTGCCGAAAAACGGGTCTTCCACTTTCAGGGAGAGAAAATCCTGGTCTTTGATCTGTATTTTATTTATCAGCGATAAAAATAACTCCCCCAGCTTTTTGTTGCTCTCTCTTGCTCCTCCTGGAAGCATCCGCAGATACTCTTCAAAATATGTAACGATCCCGTCCTGCGCTCTTTTAAGGCACTGCATATCCTTTTCGTTCCTTGTCTCAGCCGCAAATACAGGATTTCCCTCCCCGTCAAATTCCTCTGTCTGCGGATAGGGGGAGGTCAGTATGGTTTCGAGGATATAATAGTTATCAAATATCATACCTGTGTTTTTCTCTTCGTCCAGATAGAACGGCTGGATATCCAGTCCTTTATCCGCCATAAACTCCGGTTCAAGCTGTAAAAAATAGAAACCTTTTATATGCTGGGGGAACAGCCTTTGCAGGTACATCTGCGCGGTTCCTTTGGCGACAAAATCAAATAATGCCGTATCCTCTTCCCGCATACCGAGCTTTTTTATATATTTTTTGTAATTGCCGCGCTGCCGGTCGGCTTTTGCAAGTATTTCTTTGTTCCGCTCTGTCTTTTTCAGGCTGTCGGCGGCAATGCCAAAGCGTGTTTTTAAGGATTCCTCCGCCGCGCCGGAATACTTCATGCTGTCCACATATTCTATGTCCTGTTCGTTTTCCACGCCTGCGCGTATCGCAGCCGTCCGCGAGGCAAGGAAATATACCGCTTTTGTCCCGGGCGATATTTTTCTGAATAACCTGCCGATCAGATATCCGTCCCGGGCGCAGAACAGGATTTGTTTAAAATTCTGAAGGTCTGTCTCCTGCTGCATCCACAAGACAAAATCGGTAATCACGGGCGCACAGAACAGATATCCAATCTGAAACGCATCGGATACAGACAGCCTGCGACCTTCCTCCTCAAACCAGAAGGGGCTGTTAAAAAGCTCCGCGATCAACATCCCTGCCTTCAGCCGGTCCGCCAGCGTTGTTATCCCGCTTTCCGTTCCGAGTCCGCCGCAGGCGTCAAACAGGTCTTCCCCGCTGAAAATCCGGTATGTATCAATGCCTTCTGCCGAAGCCTTCTCTATATCCGAAACCTCGTCATCTCCTATATGCAGGATTTTCTTATTTTTGTACGTTTCTTTCAGCGCCTTAAATAATCCCTGGGTTTTGGAAACGCCGTATTCGCAGGAAACCAGTATGTTATCACAGCCTGTCAGGCCAAACCTGCCAAGAACCGTCTTTATCTGTTCTAAGGAATAATAGCTGTCTGTCGTGACCACGACCTGTTTTCCGGCGGCAGCCGCTTTATGAAAGACGTCCTGCATATGTTTCCTTGCCGTCATGACAGAGAGGTCAATTTCCCACTCCATCGACGCCAGCTCGGGCGCTGTGATAAAATTGCCGCCTGTTTTCTTTAATACATATTCGTAAAGTTCGGCAAGCTTCGGCGCTTTATCCCTGGAAAGCTCCTTCTCTGCCTCCAGACGAATTTTCGCAAAATCAGGGATATACACCCCGCTCTCTTGCAGCCTTAGATCTATAAGCGCAAAAACATCTGTATAGGAACGTACCTTCCTTGTGACCAACGTATCAAACAGGTCAAAACTCACGGCATCCGCCCGTTCTATCTTTTCAAGCAATTCCTGTAATGTCTTTCCGTCCAACTGCTTAAAGTCATAAGAAACGGCTCTGTCTTTCAGAAGGTCACGACCCCTTACGTCATAAAGCGCGATATCATTTTCCCGACAGAACGCCCCAATCCGCCGGGCGATCACCTTGCAGGAACCGGGACGCGCCACGGCGATCATGAGCCGCACGCCCTTTGAAAGCGTTTCTTTAAGCGGGATGACAGGATATCCGTAAAGTTCCCCGTCTTCCCGGAAACCGTCCAGCAAGCCGACCACCGATATGGATCTGCCAAATTCGGACAGGAACCGTTTCGTCTCGGTGCCCAGGCCATAGAGCGCGATTCTTTGCCCCCGATATTCTGTTAATAATTCTCTTATGTCACTCATTTGTCCGTCTCCCGGGCGTTCCCGCCATTTCGTGTACATAGGCTAATAAATTTTTCTCAAAGGCTTTTACGGAAAATATATGTTCATATACTTTGTATGCCTCGTTTCCCATTTTCTTTATCGCGGCCCTGTGGTTGATGCACCAGAGGATTTTCTCCTGCAGCCCATATGTATCCCCGCTTTTGAAAACCATCCCGTCAACACCGTCTGTAATATAGGCCGCCGTCCCCGCCGCATCCGATACAAGGCAGGGGACGCGGTGCATCATGGCCTCCGCGCATACCGTCGGCATAGGGTCTTCGCGGGAGGGGCAGATCAGCACATCCGTAGCTTCCAATATCTGATGGATCTTCTGCCGGCTGACCGTGCCGGTCATCCTGATCCAGGGCTTTTCCGGCATCTGTTCCCGCAGCTTTTGCGCCAAAACGGAACTGTCCTGCCCGACCAACAGAAATTCATGTTCCGCCAGTATTTCTGTCCGGATTCCCTCAAGAGCATCTATCAAAATATCCTGCCCTTTGCGCCATTCAATATATCCGATCGTAGTAAACCGCATCTTATATTCCCTCTGAAACTCCATAAATCAAATCTTCAATCACAGCATCCGGGCGGTACCGGACAAACGCCTTTCCCGGGACAGGCCCGACCGACACATACTTAAGGTTCCGACCGCTGATCTTCTCAAGCTTTTCCTCCCTGATACCCTCGTAAAAAAAGGCAGAGTCATGCAGCCACCAGATCACCGGGATGTCCGTATTACGGTCGGAAAGAAATGTATGATAGTTGACCGTATTGCAGAAAAGAAGGTCATATTTCTCCGTCCAGGGCAGTTCCCGCATTGTATATATCTGAAGCCGCCTGTCTATCATAAGCGGAATCCGCCTGTGCTCCAGTTTTTCCCTTAACGGCCCGTCCAGCATGGAAGCGAACGTGACGTCATATCCATTTCTCTGCAATACCAGGGCCGCATGGTACAGCGCCAGCGCCGGACCGCCCAGCGAAAGGTCATGGGACAGAAGCAGAATACTTGTATCTTTTTGCTTCCCTGCCCCGAAAAGCTCATGCAGATCATAAAAATGATATATTTTGTCCGGCTCTACACCCAGACTGATCAACTGCCTCTTCATCTCCGTCACATAGAAGCTCAGGATTACTACCGCATCAAAACAAAGCTCCCTCACCTTCTCCGGCGCAAGCACCGGAGAGCCGTCCAGCATCGTTCCCTGTTTCTTCTTATCGTTATCCAGAATAGCCACGACCTTCTGATCGCTGAACCAATGGCGGAATCTCTGGTAATAATCCCCTGTCCCAAATAGGACGTAGGCGGTTTCCTTTTTATCATGTCGCATGCAAGATCACCTCATTCTTCCCAAATAAAAAATCCTGATATAAGCTTTCAGACCTTTGTCTTTCATACTTATATCAGGATTCTTTATTTATTGATTTTTCGTTTTTTATTCTTCTACGGCATATTTTTCATAATACTCCCCGGCTTCTTCTTCATCCAGTTCAAAACGCTTCTGCAGCTTTACAAGAATTCTTGCCTTTGGGATCTTTTCCTCAAGGTTGTCCAGAATCAAAGCCTGTATCCCTTTCTGCACCCCTTCCTCTCTGCCTTCCTCTCTACCTTCTTTCCTTCCGACTTTTACACCATCTTCAAATACACACTGTCCCAGCCCTTTCACATTCGACGCCTCCTTCCACAGCTCTTCATTGTTGGAAAAATCAATAAACTCCCCCGCTTTCTCCAGAAAGTCAGCCTTATGGGGATACATCATCAGGTTCAGAAAACGCAGAAGATCATAATATGCATCTTCTTTATCCCCATTATACACGATGCTGCCCAGTTTGATAACTACCAATGTCATCAAATCATAGTTTTCTTTCGCTATCCTGTAAGTACTGCTGTCCTTTGTGTTGCTCACTTCATATACCGCGACGCTGTACCTGAATTTCTTCGGTATATCATCCCGGCAAATCCATATACTGTAACATTTCTCCAGCCGGTTATAGTCTGTCGTGTCCGTGACCAGCGTCAGCTGGGAAGACAACTGCCGCGCCAGATAATACATCCCCCTTTTTTCTATGGGATAACCCGGCTGATAGCTCTTCTGGGACTCCACATCCATGTGGAGGCTTACCAGTACATCTTTCGTGGAGAGCGTCGGGTTTTTCGCCCGGAACGCAAGGTCGAAACCGGAAGTCTTCTCATTCAACTGTACATACTCCGTCCGATCCCCTTTGATTGTAGTATTCGTCCTGTCGGGAGACACTTCTTTTTCATCCGTAATCGAATCCGCTTCGATAAAATCCATAATCTCCCTGCGGCTGTATCCTTTGTATTCGGCAACTACTTCCCCGAGTATGACGGCCAGGACTCCCTTATTACGCAAAAGTATCTTGCTCTCAGCGTCCAGCCCGTCCATGTCTTCTGTAAGCTGCATGGCGCTTAATACCTCCATGCTCCCAGTGACTTGATCCATACATCTCCTCCTTTATAATAGAACTTATGTTCTATTTTTATTATAGTATGGAAATGTATGCTTGTCAATATAAAACTCACAGTTTTGGAACAAATGTTTGATATAAGTATGAAATTGTCAATGTACAGTTAGAAATTTTATCAATAAAAAGGCAAAGCCCCTATGTCCTAAACTTCATCTTCAATTATGTTCCATATTTTCTGGCATGATCTCTTTTTCCCCTTCCATAACTGTCCCAATGTCGTCAGGGACATTTTCCTCCATGACATCTGTATCCTCTTCCTTGGCTCCGGCAGACATACCTTCCTCCGGCACATCTTCCTCCGATCCGTTATCCTCTGGTATTTCTTCCCCAGATCTATCATCTTCGGGCATTTCTTCCATCTCTTCCGGGAATTTCTCTTCTTCTGTCTGCGCCGACTCTATATGCCATGTGACAGTAACCTTCAGATGCACCGACACCTGCTGCCAGCCCGCATCCGGGCTGCATGCCCCTGTAAGTCCGAAAGAATAAACACCATTATTAAGTTCTACACGGATTGTGGCCTCTGCATCCTTAGATAAAGGCTGCTCGTGCCCCTGATCGTCTGTCAGAGCCAAATATATCCCTGGTTCCGCATCTTCCAAAAGATCTTCATGCTCTAAAAGACCGACCTCATCCAGGTCACTGACATACGCCGACAAGGTCACGATAACCGGATCGTTTTCTTCACTCGTGATTACCAATTTGTCACTGTATTTTGAAAAATCATATTCTCCATCTTTATTCCTGAATAGCAAGGTCGCACCTTCTTCCACTGTCCCGCCCCCATACCGCACAGCGTCGGTCTCATAGATCAGCCCGCAAGGATCAAGAATAAAATCAAAAGGCGACGGCTCCCCCTCCGGGACAACTGGAAGCTTCACGGAAAGGACGTCTCCCTCCGCCGCAGCGCCATTTATGGAAAACAGGCACAACATGGCGGATACTCCTATAATTCCCATACATCCTGCCCACTGTTTTTTATGGCTCCTATACATATACAAACTCCTTTCCTCGACAAACTCACCTTATTTTCCTTTAGTGAAATACCCCGCAGCAAGCTACAAGGCATTTCACTCTCGCGGCAATAAAAAATCCTGATATAAGTTCTCAGATCTTTGTCTTCCATACTTATATCAGGGTTCTTTATTCATTAGATTTGGTTTTATTAATTTTCTACAGCATATTCTTCATAATACGCCCTAGCCTTTTCTTCCGTCAGCTCGAACACATTGTCCCAGTCCTTTCACATCCGACGCCTCCTTCCACAACTCTTCAATGTTGGATATCATCCCGGCAAATCCATATACTGTAACACTTCTCCAGCTGGTTATAGTCTGTCGTGTCCGTGACCAGCGTCAGCTGGGAAGACAACTGCCGCGCCAAATAATACATTTCCCTTTTTTCTATGGGATAACCCGGCGACAACTACTTCCCCGAGTATGACGGCCAGGACTTCCTTATTGCGCAAAAGTGTATGACTGTCGATATAAAACTCACAGTTTTGGAACAAATGTTTGATATAAGTATGAAATTGTCAAAGTACAGTTAAAAATTTTTGTCGGCAAGAAAAGGTGTTACTCTTATGTCACCGCATACAGAACCGTATCATAATACGAAAAAGAATAATGTCTCAGATAAAACCGGTAGTTTTTGTTATACATATGCAGTAGGGCAGGGATCTGGAAGATATCCTCCGGCTTATGATAAATGCTGACCGCAAGCCTGGGACTCTGCTCCCGGATCACCTTTTCTGCCCCTTTTATGGCCGCAAGCTCAGCGCCCTCTATATCCATCTTTATATAGGTCACGCCTTTGTCCTGCAGCAGCGAATCGATCGTATCCGCTTCGATGAAGTAATTCCCTTCCTGTATCTGGTC
>CAJUMT010000177.1 GCA_910587495.1 uncultured Lachnospiraceae bacterium
GGCGACCACCGAGATCTACACTCTTTCCCTACACGACGCTCTTCCGATCTCAAGTTTTATGGTTGGGCCACCCGCAGGCCAGCACCACAGCGATCAGACGTTTCTCCCCTCTCTCAAGTACACCCACATAGCAGTAACCCGCCCCGTTGGTAAACCCTGTCTTGCCGGTAAGCGCCCCTTCCATCATATTGAGAAACGCATTCTTGTTATTTACGGTGAAGCTGCGGGTCTCATCCAGATCAGAGAAGGTCCAGGAAGGCTCCCGGGTAATTGTGAGAAAATTTTCATTTTTCATACAGCAGCGCATGATCCGGGCCAGATCTTCCGCCGTGGTAGAATGAATTCCTTTTTCATCAGAAGCATCCAATCCGTTGGGGGTAATAAAATATGTATGCGTACACCCTAAATCGCGGGCTTTTTGATTCATCATGGAAGCAAAGCCTTCCACACTTCCGCCCACATGCTCCGCAATCGCTACCGCCGTATCATTGTGCGATTCCAACATAAGAGAATAACACAAATCTCTTAACCGGTATTTTTCCCCTGCGCGCATATTCAACTGCACATCCGGCATGGAGGCGGCATAATCTGATACTTCCACCGTTCCTTCCAGATCCGCGTTCTCCAGCGTCACCAGAAGCGTCATGATCTTCGTGGTACTCGCCATGGGTCTTTGTTCCCTTCCGTTTTTTTCATAAAGAATGCGCCCTGTATCGGCATCCATCAGTACCGCCGAGAGCGCATACAGTTCTTGTGGTTCTCCTTTCGCGCATGCTGAAGTACCAAAAAGCATCACGCAAAGGAAAATTCCAAGACATTTTTTCATCATATCTGCCATAGGCCACCTGCATGTTGTCCTCTGTTCAATGTATGCAGAAACCTTCTGTCCTAACACACACTTTTTTAGATTCCCGGAAGGTCCAACTTTAACTGCACTTCTTCCTCGGCCTGGGTTTTCATCTCCTCCACCAGTTCCGGACCGATAGAAGGCAGGTCTTCCGCGGAACGAACGCCGAAATTGCGCAGAAATTCCTCTGTAGTTCCGAACAGGATCGGACGCCCCGGCGCGTCCAGTCTTCCGGCTTCTCCCACCAGACCATACTCCACCAGCCGGTTCAAGGCATGGTCGGAATTTACGCCCCGTATTTTCTCTACTTCCTGCCTTGTGACCGGCTGCTTGTAGGCAATGATGGAAAGCACCTCCAGCTGTACGTCTGTAAGCACATATTTCTTTGGCTGTTTGGCCACTTTAATCAGCGCGTCATAATACTCCCGCCTGGTGGCAAGCTGAAACGCGTCCTCCAGCTCAATGATCTCCATGCCGCCCGTCCGGCTGTTATAGCGGTCCATCATCCGGTGGACAAGCCTGCGCGTCGTCTCTTTGTCATGTCCGATGGCGGCTGACAGCTTTTCCACGCTTACAGCCTCGCCCATAGTAAAAAGCACCGCCTCTATCACCGCTTCTGTCTTTTCCAATGTTATTCTCCTGTTATCGTTTTGCTTCCACTGTTTTATAGTTCCGTCGCATTTTTGCTGTTATATATGTGACGTAATCAATATATCGCCGAAAAGCCTCTCCTGCACCACGGAAAGCTCTCCGGTCTTCATAAGCTCCAAAAGAGCCAGAAACGTAACGACAAGCTGCACCCGCCCCTTTTGCCCCTCTAAAAGAGAGGAAAAACGAAAAGTACGATTTTTTTCTGCATATTCCCTTACAAAAACCATTTTCTCATCCAGACTGGTTTCTTCCTGCTCAATCTGTCCGAATTTACTCCTGATGGGATCAATTTTCTCCGTCTGTCTACGCATCAGGGACTGAAAAACCGCGTTTAACTGTTTTAAAGTCAGACCGCCTATCAGTTCCTCAAAGTTCACCGGTTGTTCATATTTGGCCACTTCATCCGGAATTGTCGGCGCTTTGTAAAGTACCCTGCCGGATACAGACAGTCGGTCTCTTAATTCATAAGACATATATTTATACATCTTATATTCCAAAAGCTTCTGCACCAGTTCTTCTCTTGGGTCAATTTTTTCCCCTTCCTCATCCATCTCGGCAGGCAAAAGCATTTTTGCCTTGATCTCCAAAAGCGTAGCCGCCATGACCAAAAATTCACTCATAATATTTAAATCCGCGGACTCCATAACTTTTAGATAATCCATATACTGTGCCGTGATCTCTACAATGGGGATATCAAAAATATTGAATTTATTTATGTCGATCAAATGAAGCAAAAGATCCAAAGGACCTTCAAAACTCTCTATTTTGACTGATAAAGCCATCTTAACCCGTTCCTTTTACTATAATGCAAAACAGCTGGGGCGGATTAAAAATCCGTATGGGAACCGTATGTTCTCCAAGTCCCGGACTGACTGCCAGATATTTTCCATTTACCTCAAAAAGCCCCCGATCATACCTGGGAAACAGCCTGACCTGAGGCGTAATCAGTCCGCCGATACCAGGGATCCTTATAATCCCTCCATGCAGATGCCCGGACAGGGTAAGATCCGCGCCCCAGGCAGCATATGCTTTAAAATAAACCGGATTGTGAGCCAGAAGAATATCATAAGCGTCCATATCCGGCACGCCAAACTGCCGGTATAAATCCTCCCCGTCATAAGGCGGCGTATGCAATTTATGATAATAGGCAAGAGACATCTCATATCCGTAGATCCGCACATTGGCAGAACGCACTTTTATCATACAGGATTCATTTACCAGAACTTTCACCCCGTAATCTTTCAGTTTGCCAGCATAATACGCATACTGATCCTTGTAGATCCTGGTCTGCTGCCGCATTCTGGACTCATGATTGCCGTTACAGGCTATGACAGGCGGCTGCCTTTTGGACAGTTCCTGAAAGAGCAGCAGCGCATGGTTCATAGCCGCCTGTTCTCCGCCCACCAACATATCCCCGGCGCACAAAACCAGATCAGGCGAAAGGCTGTCAATAGCTTCTAAAAGCTTCTGCTGTCCCTGTCCCCAGAGCCGGTCATGCAAATCTGAAAGCATTGCAAGACGAAGAGGCTTTTCATCTTTTTTCAGTTTGGCTGTCTGTATTTCGTATGTTTTGATCTCCATAACTGTTTCTATACTAAGGTTCTCTTTGTCACAGCAAATACATCCGAAATGTCTGCTGTAAATAATCCTTGTACCCTGCCTGTTCCACGGCGCCTGCCGTCAAAATCTGGGTGGAGCCAATCTCTTTTTTATTCAGGGAATAGACCACCCGCCCCACATAGCTGCCCTTTTTCACAGGCGCTTTCAATTTCTCCGGAAGTTCTAAAGTGCGTTCTATATCCAACAAGTTACTGCCGTCAGTGGTCACATAGGAAAACTCTTCTTCATATTCCAAAGGAACGCTGTCTGAAACACCCCCTGATACCGCAAGGCACGGAAGCTCTAACCTGTCTTCATCCTTGTACAGACTACAGCAGGCAAAACCGCTGTTTAACAAAGTAATGGCGTCCTGAAAACGGCTTTTGGAATCTGCCCCGCCCATAACAACCGCAATCAGCTCAATATTGTCCTTTTTAGCGCTGGCTGAAACGCAAAAACCTGCCACACTGGTAAAACCGGTTTTAAGGCCTGTGGCATATTCGTACTGCTTAATCAACTTGTTTGTATTGGACAGGCCAAACTCGGAGCTTCCTCTGGCAGTGGTATGTATGATGGTATCCATCCAGATTGTACAATATTCGTGAATTTTAGGATGATTTAAAAGAAGTTCCCTGGACATAAGCGCAACGTCTCTGGCCGTGGTCAAATGGGCATCATCATCCAGTCCGCAGCAGTTGACAAAATTCGTATTCGTCATGCCAAGCTCCTTGGCCCGGGCGTTCATCTGTTTGACAAAATCCCCTTCACTGCCGCTTATGTGCTCCGCCATGGCCACACATGTAGCGTTTATATATAGTAGACACTATTCGGCATATGGATTCTGGAACTTATAGAATATGGTTACAGAGCTGTCATCATGCACCTCTATCCTTTCAATCAATTCCAAAACCATATCTCGTGTCAGTTTATCTACATTTATGTAATCTCTAAATGCTTCTACCCATTCGTCATGCCTGGCATCTAATTCTTGCTGCAGATCTGCTTTGCTACAAATTACAGACTTTTGTTCCTGCAACTCTTTAATTTTAGCCTCATACTCTGAAACATATCTAACATACTCGTCTTTTGAAATTAAATCTTCCATATAAGTGTTGTATGTTTTCTTTTTGAATTGTTGCAGTTTATCTATTTGCTTCTGCATATTTTCAAGCTGTATCTCATAGCATTCTTTACTCTCATTATATATCTGCACTTTTTTGAGTTCATCTACATCTGCCTCTTTCAAGATTTTTCTTGCTTCCTCTTTGATAGAATATAATACAGCTTCTTCCAAACTGTATCTATCTATACTGTGACTATCGCAAGACCTTTTCCCTTGGGTCTTATACGTTTTACATATATAACCTATAAACCCCCGTTCTCCGCGCCGTGCATATTTTCGTAACATAGCATGTTTACAATCGGCACAATAGAGCAATCCAGAAAATATACTGTCTGTTTCAATCGCACTCATATTTCTTGTCCGTGTTTTCTGCAATTTTTGTACAGTTTCAAATTGCTCTTGATCAATGATCGCTTCATGCGTATTTCTTACAATAATCCATTTTTCCTTCGGAAGCACCCGTTTCTTCTTATCTTTATAGGACAATGTATTGACTCTGTTCTGAATCAGATGTCCGGCATAAGTTTCATTGTTCAGTATAGTATGAATTGTCTGATATGTCCAGTTTTTTGTTGTCTCTATCTCCTTTGAATTACGATAATTTTCTCCCAACACTTCGCGTTTATATAATGTAGGAATCAATACTCCATCAGAAGACAGAACAGCACCTATTTTAGCCTTTCCATAGCCGGACAAGTATAATTTATATATTCTCCTTACCACTTTTGCAGCATATTCATCAATAACTAAATGGTTGTGGTCTAAAGGGTCTTTCTTATATCCATATGGACAGGAAGAACCTAAAAATTGTCCAGCTTTCATCTTAGCTTTAAAGGAACTGCGAATATTTTTAGATAAATCTTCACAGTACCATTCATTTACAAGCCCATTAATTTGACGGGATTTCTTATTTTCTTCATTATTTGTATCAACGCCATCTACAACGCCGATAAATCTTATCCCAAGATTTGGGAGATCATGATGCAGATATTTTTCAATATGTTCCATGTTTCTGGAAAATCTTGACTGCGTCTTAGCAATAATAATGTCAAACTCTCCCAATCTTGCATCTGTCATCATTTTTTCAAAATCCGGTCTGTCATCATATAGACCGCTTTCATCATCATCAGAATATACATGTACAATTCTAAACTCATGAGCCAAAGCATAATCTGTCAGCAAAAGTCTTTGGTTTTTTATACTTGCGCTATCATCTCCTTTATTGATTTTATCAGCATCCTCTTTACTCAATCTCAGATATAATACTGCACGATTTCCACTCATTTTCATCGCTCCAATCGTATTTATTATATCCTTGTATTATGTACGCTAAAGCTATTATACATGATACAAGGCTTATTTTCTACTGTTTTGTTCGTTTTGTAATAACCTTTTTCATGCAATCAACCAGTTTTTTATCTCCATAAACCACATTTACCTTTATATTTTTCTTTGTACTTTTCAAATTCTGCCTCTTAATTACCTCATTTCTTCAATCTTATTCCTAATCTTCCATACTTATTCAGTCAATATATTTAAAAAAGCATTGCCAGACCGACAATGCCTCATATGTTCAATATTTAGTTTTATCTATATATACCAACAGCAGAACTTTGGTATTTTCCGAGTCCTGCTATTGTAATTTCTGCTTATTTTATGTCATTTACTGTTACTGTGTCTATCGAATGATCGAACTTATTCGGATGTTTTATTCTCTTCCTGTCTTAACAGATCATGCCAGCATTTTGATGTGATATGCAGTACGTCGATAAGGTCTGTCTTATCTCTGTCTCCACGTCCAATCGCTTTCTGCAATACGTCGATCATGTCAAAATATTCTTTTACAGCCGCAAAGGAACATTCTTTGGCGATCTCTATGATCGTGTCTTTTTCGTCTGTTTTTGTATCATTTCTTGTGCAGGCGACTGCATGGAGCGCATAAGCAGATGCTTTCGCAGTTGGAAGGCAGCCCAAAATAATTGCGTCATTTACTTTATCATATATGTTTTGTACTTCTTCCTGGCCGAATCCGGCTTTTATGAGATAGTCTGTTAGATCTGATCTAAATGTACCTTTTTCCTCATGTAGACTTTTGCATTTGTACAGCGGATTTTTACAGATAGAAGTGATATCCTTTATTTTAATAACTTCCGCAGAATAACTTGTCTTGTTTGGGGATGTATCCAGGTAAATAGCCGGGATTGGTTCTGTATCCGTCTCTTCGCTGTATCCTCCGATTGCTTTGATTTTTCCGTCGTATTTATGTCCGCCTGCATAGCAAATCACTTTGTCGCCTTCTTTAAAGTATTCTGTGCTTGCTTCATCTGTACATTTTAGATATGTTTCTAATTCTGTTTTAATTTCCATGTGATATTTCCTTTCTGCTTTTCTTGTTTTTATAGGAAAATGCATGGTATAGGTTTTATGCATTTACAGCATCCATAAACTTTTACACCATGCATTCTATCTACTTTATTTACTATTTTTTCTTATCTATGTTATTTTCTCCATCCCAAAGTATAAAGATTTTGGCGAAGTCTATTTAATGTATATTCACAGCCTTTTTCCAAGTAATTTGGTAATATACTGGAAAAATCTCTATCTATATTTCCTTCTACATATAGTAAATTATCATAATGCAGATTCACCACCGGAGGCATATTTTTATTCTGCATCGCATCCACAGCATTCCGTACCATAGCATTATTCTCATGCATCAAATTTTGCATACTGTCAAGCATGACATAGGACTGGCTGTCAGACACATTAAACGGCATCAGGCTCTTTAACTTTTCACAAGCTTTTTCATAGGCTTCTTCACTTAGTCCAAGACCTTCACCTGGCCTTGCTTCACGGATTCCTTCTCCAAGGCCTATGGAAGATGCATTCATGTCTGATGACTTATCGGTTATTGGTGTAATACCTATTGTGTTACCTAAATCAACACCATTCCCGCCGTAGAACTTTGCAAGTGTGTCAATCGTATTCTGAATCATGTCGCTGGACTGCTGGTACAGTGTTGTTGCGCTGTC
>CAJUMT010000178.1 GCA_910587495.1 uncultured Lachnospiraceae bacterium
GAGGAAAGATTTCTTTAATTCCATATTTTTCAGACGTTCCACCGATAACCACACCCCCAGACAGTATCAATGTAACTATGAAAGGTACAGGCGGACAGTTTCGTCCGGATTTTTCTGATATGTTCCATGATCGTATCACTGTTTCCTTCACCGTCAATGCCCCACACCGCTTCATAGATTCGTTCCCGGTCAAATACCTGTCCGGCATTTAGGGATAGAAGTTCTACAATATCAAATTCTTTTTTTGATAAGGCGACAGGCTTGCCGGAGATCGTGACAGTGCGGGCGGAATAATCAATGGCCAGGTCGCCGAAAAAGCGTACCGCTGCTTTATTTCTGTGCCGTTGTTCTCTCCGCAGGTGTGCCAAAACTCTCGCCCCTAATTCATCCAGGTCAAAGGGTTTGATGACGTAATCATCCGCGCCTGCCTGAAAGCCGATGATTTGGTCGGCGGATTCTACTCTTGCAGTGAGAAAGAGAATGGGACAGGTAATAAGCTTTCGTATTTTTCGGCACAGAGTCAGACCGTCCATGTCCGGCATATTGATATCGAGCAGAATGAGGTCAGGCTGGTCTGTTAGTTTTTGAAGCGCCTCATTGCCGCCATAAGCGGTCAGCACCTCAAACTGCAAAGAAAAGTAGTCTGCCATCATATCTACAATGCCCGGTTCATCATCTACAATAAGAAGTTTTTGTTTCATGTAATCATCTCCGTTTATCATTTATAACATTTATTGTAACAGACAAATCTCAAAAAATGCTCAAATTTTATGCTGCCGATTTCCTTTACATACTGGGATATCCTGCGTATACTATAAAAGTGATCTTACAAAAATGTCTGTTTAAAATATATCCAGTAAGGCCAGATGAAAGGATGGAACGCATATGATTACCTACGATCTAACAAATACAGGGTCAGATACGCTGTATGAATGCCTCTATAAAAATATTAAAAACGATATTTTGCATGGGATATTAAAATCAGGGGAAAAACTGCCATCGAAGCGGGTGCTGGCGTCTAATTTAGGAGTCAGTGTGATTACGGTTGAGAATGCCTATGCGCGGCTTGGTGCAGAAGGATATATTTATTCCATGCCAAAACGCGGGTTTTATGTGGCTGATTTTTCCCAGCCTGTGACAGCGCCGAAGGAAGAACGTATACAGGAGATGGCGCCTGTGGCGGGCGGAGATACCTCTTATTTTGCGGACTTTTCCAGCAACCAGACTTCTTCTGAGCTTTTTCCTTTTACAATCTGGTCAAAAGTGATCCGGGAACTGCTAAATGACAGCCGGGTGCAGCTGATGACCAATTCTCCCTGCGGCGGAATCCCGGCGCTTCGGGAAGAAATTTCCAAATATCTGCAGGAATACCGGGGGATGTCCGTGCGTACGGAGCAGATTATCATCGGCGCCGGGACAGAGTATTTATACGGGCTTTTGATTCAACTATTGGGGAACGATAAAGTATATGCCATTGAAAATCCGGGTTATCGGAAATTGGAACATATTTATGAAAGCTTTCGGGTGCCCTGCAGGCGGATTTCCATGGATGCGTGCGGCATACTGGTTTCCGAGCTGGAAGAAAAAGAAGGGGACGTCGTACATATTACGCCTTCCCATCATTATCCTACAGGAATCGTGATGCCGATCAGCAGAAGGTATGAGCTGCTGGGATGGGCGGCAAAAAAAGAGCAAAGATATATCATTGAAGATGACTATGACAGCGAGTTAAGGCTTGGCGGACGGCCAATCCCTACACTGCAAAGTATTGATCAGTCAGAAAAGGTCATCTATATGAATACGTTTACAAAGACGCTGTGTTCCACTGTTCGGATCAGCTATATGATCCTGCCTCCGGGGTTGGTGCGGCAATTTTATAAAAAAATGTCATTCTATTCCTGTACTGTGTCTAATTTTGAGCAGTATACGCTGGCGTATTTTATGGCGGAAGGAAAGTTTGAGGCGCATATCAACCGTCTAAGGAATCATTATCGGAAAAAAAGGGATATGCTGCTTCAGGCGTTTGCGGACAGTAAGCTTAAGGATAAAATCTCGGTGTCAGGACAGGAAGCTGGTCTTCATTTTCTGATGACGCTGCATACGGACATGCCGGAAGCGGCAGTGATGGAGAGGGCTTTATCCCAGGGAGTTAAACTGATTCCTTTGTCCAGGTATTTTTATGGGGAAAAAGGGCCGGAAAATGTGTATGTCATGAATTATTCTTCCATTGATATCACAAAAGCAGACGAGATTGCAAAACGTATTTATAAAAGTTTGCAAAACAGTTGACATAGAGATGTTAAAGTGATATGATTTTGATATCAAAAAATAGAAATATTAAGGAGGATACAAAAATGATCTTAGTAAACACCGATTATATCAGCGGAAAAGAACTTGAAATGCTGGGGCTTGTGAAAGGAAGCACGATCCAGTCTAAAAATATCGGTCGCGATATTTCCCAGAGCTTTAAGACGCTGGTGGGCGGAGAGCTGAAAGCCTATGCGGAAATGATGAACGAAGCCAGAGACCTTGCCACCCGGCGTATGGTGGAAGAAGCGGAAAAAGTGGGTGCGGATGCTATTGTAAATGTCCGTTACTGTTCCGCGTCCGTGATGCAGGGGGCGGCTGAAGTCATGGCTTATGGGACTGCTGTAAAATTCAAATGATTGCCATATAATAAGGAGATTTTAAGATGAACGAGATCGTATTAAACCGCAGGAAAAATGGGTTTATTGTGCTTATACTTACGGTTCTTGTGTATGCAGCTGCCATTGCAGGAACCGTCTTTGGAGGTATATGGGTGGATCAGGGCAGGAGTCTGGTCCTGATGGTTGTAAGCATCATCGTGCTGTGTATCGGGTGGATTCCGTTTTTTGGCCTGAAAGTATTAAAGCCCCAGGAAGCGCTGGTGCTTACTTTGTTCGGAAAGTATATAGGGACATTAAAGGACAGCGGCTTTTATTTTGTTAATCCTTTCTGCACTGCTGTCAATCCGGCGGCCAGGACAAAGCTAAGCCAGAGCGGAGATGTAAAAAATATGCGGGCCGGCGGCTCGGATAACGGTACATCGGTTTCCGTGGAGAGTATTAATAAAAAAATTTCTTTAAAGCTTATGACGCTGAGCAATAACCGTCAGAAGATCAACGACTGTCTGGGAAATCCCGTGGAGATCGGGATCGCCGTGACCTGGCGGATCGTGGATACGGCGAAGGCCGTGTTTAACGTGGATAATTATAAAGAGTTTTTATCTTTGCAGTGCGACAGCGCCCTTCGTAATATTGTACGTCTGTATCCTTATGACGTGGCGCCTAATGTGGACACGACCGGGGACGGTGTGGCGGATGAAGGAAGCCTTCGTGGTTCCAGCGAAGTGGTAGCGGCGAGGATTCGGGATGAGATCCAGGAGCGGGTCAATGAAGCCGGGATCGAGATTGTGGAGGCGCGGATCACTTATCTTGCCTATGCCATGGAGATTGCGGCGGTCATGCTGCAGCGTCAGCAGGCTTCTGCGATTATCGACGCGAGGAAAATGATTGTGGACGGCGCCGTGGGCATGGTGGAGATGGCGTTGGAACGTCTGAATGAAAACAATGTGGTGACATTGGATGAAGAGCGGAAAGCGGCGATGGTCTCCAATCTTCTGGTCGTTCTTTGCGGTAATCATGACGCTCAGCCTGTAGTTAATTCGGGAAGCCTGTACTGATATGGCGGACAACCAGAAAAAACAGGTTCCTCTGCGGCTGTCTGTGAAGCTGTATAATGCCATCGCCGCCTGGGCGGAAGATGATTTTCGCTCGGTAAACGGACAGATTGAGTATCTTCTGACGGAGTGTGTAAGACAGCGGAAGAAGAACGGAAAGTACGCGCCTGAAGAGCTGGATGTGCCGCCTGAATTGGATCTTTCATAAACTTTGTTTAATATGCAGACATTTTTTTGGACATACGGATACGCACCGACCGCAGCGAATACATTCCGGGGAACGGGAGATTTCCTGCGCGGTAAGTCCCACAGGACATGCCTTCGTACAAGCTTGACAGGACACGCACTTTTCTTCTTCCCAGTGAATCTGCACCAGGCTGAAACGGTTGAACCAGCCGTAGACGGCGCCCAGCGGACATAGATACTGGCAAAAAGGACGAAAGACCTTGGCGGAGAGCAGGACGATGAAAAGGAGGATGCCCAGTTTCCAGAAGAACAGTCCTCCGATTTGCGTTCTCAGAGGTTTGCTGGTGAAAAGCAGCGGCAGTGCGCCCATAAGGGTGCCGGCAGGGCATAAATATTTGCAGAATGCCGGGACCTTGGCCAGGCCGCCGAACAGGAAGAATGAGCCGATGCATACGAGAAATATTAAGACCACATACTTTCCGTTTTTCAAGATCTGATGGAAGGGCAGCCGTTTCTTTTTAGAGAAGACAGGGATCTTGTAAAGAAGATCCTGCACCAACCCAAAAGGACACAGCCATCCGCATACAGTCCGTCCTAAAAGGCTTCCGAAGAGAAAGAAAAATCCCAGCATTCCAAAGGGAACATGAAAACCCTGCCGGTTTAAAAGAGCCTGCAGGGCGCCCATAGGGCAGGATGCAACCGCACCAGGGCAGGAATAACAGTTCAGCCCCGGCACGCAGGCGTATTTCATCCTGCCCTGATAGATTTTTCCTGACAGGAAACCATACATATATCCGTTGGTGAGGATCGTATATACGATCTGTACGATAAGCCGCAGTTTTTTCATAACATTCATCCAATTCCAATACATTCTAAACAGATCATTACGGCTTTCTGCCAGATCACGGTAAACTCTCCCCGGCCAAGACCGATGCAAAAGCAGAGGATTCCGACAAGAACTCCGTACAGCCAGAGCCGGGAAAAGTCAGTCTTTAAGAAGTTCATTGATTTTTTCCTCCCATGCTGATTTTTCCATAGCGCCTACAACCGTGTCTACAACTTCTCCTTCCTGATTGACAAAGAAAGTGGTCGGTACAGCGGACACATCTGTCAGAAAGGATGTATACAGCGGCAGATTCACAAGAAGATGCGGGTAATTTGCGCCTGTCTGTTCGATCAGGTCGGAGGCGGCTTGTAAAGTCTGCGCATCTGCGTCTTCTGTCACATCGCTGATGATACCGATCAGTTTAAAATCACCGGGATCATATGCGTCGGCCAGTTCTCCCAGTCCGGGCATCTCGCTTAAACAGGGATTACAGTAGGTGGCCCATACATTGACCATAGTGATTTTAGATTCAGAGAATATCTCCTCTGAGACGGAAGTTCCGTCTATGGCGGAGGCTTCAAAGGCGGCAGAAGCCAAAGTTTCGGTATTTTCTTCTATCTGTTCTTCTTTTGCGCATCCGCTTAACAGGATGACTGTAAAGAAGCATGACAGCAAGTATGTTATATGGCGGGTTTTCATGCATGTATTCCTCCTGGATTGTTTGATGGGATACAGTATAGCATATCTTAGACCAGGGGAAAAGGATTAAAATGTGTGATAATGAGGAAAAATTCCTGTTTTTGTAATAGACGGATATCTCTGTAGTATGATATAATAACCCATATAATAATTACTAAGACCAAGGGGAGAAAAGAGATGAAGAGTATCCGCAAGAAGATTACAGTATGCCTGATGGCAACGGTTGTGATCGCACTGATTGCAGTGGGGACTTCCAGTATTACGCTGAATTACAGGAACACTATCACCACTGTGGATCAAATGATGAGCGAGACTGCAGTGTTGGCGGCAGAGCGCATTGAACAGGAATTGATCGCCTATAAGAACGTGGCCATGGACACAGGCTGCATTTCGCAGTTGTCTGATGACGAGGTATCAGTCGAAGAAAAGCGCGCTATTATTGATGAACGCGTCAGTATGCATGGTTTTCAACGGGGTAATATCATCGGCATGGATGGTTACAGCATTTTTGACGGAAATGATTATTCGGATCGGGAGTATGTAAAACACGCGATGCAGGGAGAGGTCTATGTATCAGAACCTTTGATCAGCAAGATCACCGGAGAATTGTCCATTATGGTAGCTGCACCGCTTTATTCCGGCGGAAGCCGGGGCGCCCAGATCGCGGGCGTAGTTTACTTTGTACCGCCGGAGACCTTTTTAAATAATATTGTTTCCTCCATAAAGCTTGGTCCGAGCAGCCGGGCTTATATGATCAACAAGTCGGGCGTCACCATCGCGGATGTTACACTGGAGACGATTACGACGCAGAATATTGAGGAGGAAGCAAAAAGTGATTCGTCTTTGAAAGAACTGGCTTCCATACATGAGGCGATGCGGCAGGGAGAGAACGGTTTTGGAAGTTTCCATGATTCTGACGGAGCCCGGTTTACTGCTTATGCGCCTGTGGGAGGAACAGACGGCTGGAGCGTTGCCGTCACCGCATTACAGTCGGAGTATCTGTCTGATACATTGTTTGGCATTGTGATTAACCTGACTGTGATCGTGGTTTCTATTCTGGCGTCTATCGTAGTGGCTTTGAAGCTGTCCAGCAATATCAGCGTACCTATGCGTGCCTGTGCAGAACGGATGAAGCTTTTGGTTGAAGGTGATTTGAAATCACCGGTTCCGCAAGTCAGAGGTCAGGACGAGACGGCGGAACTGACCCGCTCTACAGCGGATATGGTGTCAGGGCTTAATACCATTATCAACGATATCGGTTATCTTTTAAACGAGATGGCTAATAAGAATTTTGATATTCAGTCTTCCCACCGGGAAGAGTATGTGGGCGAATTTCAGAGTATTCTGTCGTCCATGCGCAATCTTAAGGTAGAACTGAGCAATACGATACGTCAGATCGACACTTCCGCCAATCAGGTATCCTCTGCCAGCGGGCAGGTGTCTGTGGGAGCGCAGAGTTTAAGCCAGGGTTCTATTGAACAGGCCAGCTCCGTGGAGGAGTTAGCGGCTACGATTGCGGATATCTCTGAGAGCGCCAAGAAGACAGCCGCTGCCGCGGAGGAAGCAGGGCAGTTTGTGGGTCAGGCAGGCGCGCAGCTGGGCGTCAGCATGGAGTATGTCAAAGAGCTGAATACGGCGATGGAGAAGATATCCGATTCTTCAGAAGAGATATCCAGGATTATTGCCGTGATCGAGAATATTGCGTTCCAGACCAATATTCTGGCTCTGAATGCCGCGGTGGAAGCTGCCCGGGCAGGTACTTCCGGCAAAGGCTTTGCGGTTGTTGCCGATGAGGTGCGTAATCTTGCATCCAAGTCAGACGAGGCTG
>CAJUMT010000179.1 GCA_910587495.1 uncultured Lachnospiraceae bacterium
CCTTTCTGTACTGAGCGCCTCTTCTAAGCGAACTTTCTGATTGGCAACGACAGTCTTTAACTGTTTTTTAAGAAGTTTATATGCATCGTTGGCCGCTTTTGCTTTCTCCGGCTCATCTTTTTTACCCGGAGCAGGCAGATTTTTCAGACGCTTCCCTTTATCGTCATACACTTCCAGTTCCAGTGCGGGCGTTAAGATCACCTGGAAACTTCTTGGGCCGTAATCAAAGGTCTGTTCCATCTGTTCATTGAAGCCCAGATCCGGCACGATGCGGTCTTCCAGTTCTGCTTTTGTAATACCAAGCTGCTTAGCCGCATAGGAAAGAGCGTCCGCCGCCGCTGTCTTCACCTGGCGGAACTTAAACTTCCGGGCAGTTTGATCGACCAAAAGCAATGCTTCCGGCCTTCCATTCAAAGCCAGCGCTTTGACTGCCTCCGCTGCCATGGCGCCTCTGGATACTTTCGGCCATTCCTGGATCTTATCGTAAAGGACAGGGATAATCGCCGCGCCGCCGTGAACAGAAGCCGCATAAAGCACCCATTTTTTCTTTGCTTCGGCTCTCGTCTCGATCCATCTGTCAAATACAAGCCCCACATAAGCGGCAAGCTCTTCCTGGTTCAGGCTTTCTGCCAGCCGGATGGCTTCCTTATTTGCTCCGGGAACGGACATATCCGCGTAGCAGACAAGAATCGCTTCTACATAATCTTCCGGCGCGTCGGTTCCGTCCGCTTTGTGTACCTTGGGAAACTGTGTATCCTTTTCAAAAATCCAGGACAGTTTGCGTTTTTTACCGCCTTTTAAAATCTCTTTTGCCAGTCCTTCGGACGTCTGTTCTTTTACTGTTTCTACGGACTTTTCTTCTTCCATCCCTAAGCAGGAGGCAAGAAGCTCTTTTACTTTTTTACTCTTTTCTTTTTCATAAGCAGCGGAAAGTTCTTCTTTGTAGCCTTCCGCGCCCCAGCGCTTAAGCACCAGAGCCGCCATCTCCCGCTCCTGGGACTTTTTAGACAAAAGCATAGCTTTCATCTCCGGCTCCCACTCTTTTTTACTCTCATAGACGGCAACCAGAAGCTCCCGCACCTGTTTGGAACTGTCTACGGCGCAGGCAAGGAGTTCGTCTTTATAGCTCTGGCTAAATTCGTCCATCATACGGACACACAGGAAACGAACCACGGGATTTCCTTCCCTGGACAATCTAACAATGTCTTCTTTCCATCCGTCTTTTTGATACCGCAGCACTGCCACACAGTCATTGACAAAATTTGCCCTGTCTTTTTCCGAATAATATGTATCATATAATCCGCTCATCAGTTCCAACTGATATGACGGAGACACATGTTCTTCTTCCAGCACGGTAACAATCTGTTTTAAAGTAGTCTTTGTAATTTTCTGCCATTTTCCGTGCCACCACGCGGTAAAATAAGCAGTCCTTAAACAAAGGCATTCCAGCGCCACGGCCCTTCGGTATACCTGCTGATCCTGGCCGTTATTTTTAAGAGAGTGAATCTTCTGCATCCTCTTATTGTCATAAATGTGCATGCTCCGCCACTCATTAAGATAGGGATAGAGCGCGTCTATTTCAACTGCTCCTGTCAAATACTCTCTTGCCTCATTTTTACCCTTCTGGTAATGGCAGGTCAGCTCCGTTACCAGTTTGGAACGAAATTCCCCGGCGCTGGAGGAACTTAATTCCTTGTACAACAGAGGATTCATTTCCTTTGCCACTGTCAGAAGATGCTGGAAGTCTTCCGATGAAATACTGGGAAGGATCTGGCGGATGACTTCCGGATGATCCTTTGCCATGCGTTTTACAGGACTTGCATATTTACAACTTTTCAGACACCAGCGCAGATATTCTTCTTTGGATATGGGAAGCGCGTCTTCCAGTTCCTGTGCATGTTGATTGAGAAACCATGGCTTTCCACCGATATCCAGACATATGTCCAGCACTGCCGTCCGTTTGGCAGCCGCATCCATGGCAATGGCCAGGCGAAGAAACGTCAGAAACTTCGACGAATGGTCAATGGCGAGAAACGCCTCTCCGGCCAACAGTGTCAAAAGATATTCTGAGGTCTGCTTTCCCTGCAAAATTTTGTATATTTCCTGCGGAAACGGATCTTTGGCGGAGGATTTCTGTATATAAGAAACCATCGCTTCCAGCTCCGCATCCGAAGGCGCCGCGGCAAATATGTTAGAAAGGCTGCTGGTCAGATTCTCTTCCAAATACCGAACCGTTTTTTCCACCTGCTCCGTTACATTCCCGCCGGGGAAGATGACATTTCCTATTTTTCCCACCAGGTTCAGTGGTTTTGTATAATGCAGCGCCGCGGCAGCCAGAAGGCTTTTGGCATTATCGCTTTTATGATAACAGATTTCCATGGCGTCCATCAGGACTTTGGGCGTCTTCTGTTCCAGGTTCTTCAATGCGTTTTTCATTCCGTATTGATTCCAGACGCACCCCTCTGCCTTAACAGCCGCTTTCTGCTCACTGGTCAGATATTCCTGAACCTCACCGAGCTGCCATCCATAATTTACCAGCACATAATAAGAAGTGGATCCTCCTACGGCAGCGGCAAAACGTGCGAATCGTCCGTATTCGTCCTTTCGCCCCCGCCTGAAACAATGGCTTCGATAGGCAAAGCATTTCCCCCGGGTCTCCTGGCTGAGTCCGGAAAAATCCTGCGGTTCAGTTTCTTTAAGCAGTTTTTCATCTTCCGGACGGTCCAGGTCCAGATATTGTTCTGCCGTTTTCTGGTTTTTCTCCGACAGTCCCAAAAGCTCCAGTATATCAAAAAGCTTCTGGCGACTGCGTTCTTCGCTTAAGTTCATGGTTTGCTCCTCCTCATCTATTTTAAATTATAATATCATCCTGATAAAGATGCAAATCTTATGTTTTGGTTTTTATATAAACGGACAAAATCCATCAATATTTTTCAAAAAATCGCAGATATGTATTGATAATCAACTTAAAACGTAGTATACTTAACACGCAGTATGAATATATATTTTTAACATGCAAGGAGGATGTGTTATGGTAACAGTACAACAGAGAAACATTGCGCTTTGTGTCATTTTATCGTTGATTACCTGCGGTATCTATGGGCTTTACTGGTTCGTATGCCTGACAGAGGATACAAATACCGTAGCAGGGGAATCCGGTACGTCCGGAGTGATGGCGCTTGTCTTCACGATTATCACCTGCGGTATCTATGGACTCTACTGGGCATATAAATGCGGTGAAAAACTGGACAAAGCAAAAACAAGCCGTGGAATACCCGCTTCCAATGGAGGTATTCTTTATCTGATCGTGTTCCTCTTCGGCGGAATCATCGCATATGCGCTGATTCAGAATGAACTGAACAATCTGGCTAACTAATGATAAGTTTCAAACGGCTTATGTATGTCCTGGCAGTATGTCTGTGTCTTGCCGGATATTATGAGATTGTCAAATATACCGGAACAGGTATTCCATGTCTGTTCCGGTATATTTTTCATCTGCAATGTCCTGGCTGCGGGGTTACACATATGCTGCTGGCTGTTTTGCACGGTGACCTGAAAGAAGCCTTTTTAAGTCACCCCATCATATTCTGCTTTTCGCCGTTCCTGGGATGGATTCTTTTAAAATCAATTGGAAACTATTTAAGATGTACCACGCCTGTCTGGGAAAAATGGGAACGCAGCGGCATGGCTCTTTTTTTGGCGGCATTACTTTTGTTTGGCATGCTTCGTAATATCCTGTAATTTTCACATATTACACAGCCCCCATGGAAATCAATGCCCTGTCACAGGAAAGTTTTTCCCGGCAGGCTTCCAAATATCTGTGTAAACATCCTGCTTCTTCCAGTACCGCTTCCGGGGCAAATTCTATTGTATGCCTTTTTTCCTGCAAAAGCTTATAAATCGTTCCAAATCCCTCCCCGGCTCTGTGAAGACCGAGCTGCTCTCCTTCCGCGGACAAAGCGGACAATTGCTCGATTATACCGTCCTGTACCGAATAGATCCCGCTGACAAACAGATCTGTCAGTACATCGGAAGCTTCTTTTCGGTACTGTTCCATCGGGCGGACAGCTTCCGGGTAAAAACCCGCCTCTTTTTGCCCGGTCGGCTCGCTTACCCCGG
The DNA here is from genome assembly GCA_910587495.1 of uncultured Lachnospiraceae bacterium. GTDB lineage: Bacteria > Bacillota > Clostridia > Lachnospirales > Lachnospiraceae > Hominiventricola. The sequence goes on from CAJUMT010000179.1 coordinate 4,120, forward strand.
CTTTTTCATCCAGCGCATGAAGAAGCTCCCCTGCTTCTTTCTGAAAGATCTCTATAGGATACAGGCACATCCGCCCCGCCTCGTCCAGATACAAAGATCCGAAGAAGATGATAGCCTCCGGAGGATTTTTTTTCAGGCGTTCTACCAGGCGTTCCAAAAGTTTGACAGTCAGTTTTTCTCTTTTAGAGTAAGTAAGAGCAATAAACAATTCCCGCCCCTCCCTGTCGTAGAGGCTCCAGGAAAACCGCTGCTGCACCGGATCAAAATTCGCTTCCCCCCAGCGGACCGCACCCACAAGCGCAAGCTTTTCCCGTCTGCCGGTCGCCCGGTTTTCTGCCTCCTGATCGTCTGATCCTCCGGCAAAGTTTGTAAGAAGAAGTTCTTTAAAATCCCAAAAGATCAGTTCCTGTACACTGTCCTCCGTCAGTTCCCTCCTGCCTATGGCTTCTCCTTTTGTCTCCTGACTCACAGAAAGACGCCCGCCGGACGCCGCTTTTGCGTCTCTTAATTCAAATTCCAGGCTTTGCAGCTGTTCCCTGTTGCAGTTTAAACCCCAGGGAGCTGCCGCGTTGTCGGAAGAAGCAGGCGGACGCCTCCTCACTCCTTCATAAAAAACCGGGCGGGCATCTGTCCATGTATACCATTTCTTCCTTTCCGGTTCCAGAAAATAATAGATCTCCCCTTCGTACCCTGTCTTACTTTCGAAAGTTCTTCCGCCCATGCCCAGAAGATGCAGTCTGCCCACCAGTTCATAATTGTCCCTGAATGACCCCGCCAGCAGACGGATCTCTTCCTGACTCTTCGCCTGTCCAAGAAGCCTCGCCCTGTCGTAAATTTTGAGCAGCCGTAAAAAGAGCAGATCACTTCTAAACGCCGCCGAACGTGAAAAATACTGCTCATATTCCGCCGACGCTCCCCGAAGCAGACTTTCCAGCGCCGGAAGTCCCGCTCTGTGCGTGATCACTGCCAGCCGTTCCATACTTTTTGCCGCCTCCGGCGACTGCCTGGAAAGGCCGGTACACATCTGATGGACAACCGCCTCACAGACGCTTGCGCATGCCTGCTTCACCTGCGCTTCCTCCCATATATTCTCTGTCTCCTGCACCACTTCCAGATCTTTAAAACTGATACGCCCTTTCTTCATCTGATAGATCAATACCGCCTGCGCTTTATGAACACACAGCTCCTTGCTGTGGCAGGAACAAGTAGAGTAAGCAAACGGTTCCAAAAGCTTTACGGTAGCCTTCTCCCAGGGAAGCGTCACGGTTACAATGGAGCTTTCCTCTATATCCGGCATCTCGCCCGCCCGCATGCGGGCGAGAAAGTTCTGATATTTTCTTCCCTTGCAGGCACGTTTCAGGTGATCCAGCGGTATGCCTAGGACTTCTTCTAATTGCTTAGGCGCTTCTTTTATATCAGGCGCTTTTTCTTCTGAGGTTTCTTCCCTTTGCACATCCCCGACGGGTTCTAAAGCCGCTTCCTCCCTGGCCGCTTCGCTTTCACCTGTCCCGCCTTCTCCTGCCCTTTCTTGCTTCAGCCAGAGGATCGCCGTTATGATATGCCTGCATATACTGCGCGAAGGGCAGGAACATGTGCTTTCTCCCAAAGGCAGACGAATCTGGCACGTTTCTTCCTTCAGCGTCACTTTTGCTTCCTCTCCCTGCCACTTGGCGGCGGGCGTTTCCTGTCCCAGATCTTTATACGCGCGCTTCACTGTCCCTTTATTGCACAACCCCGTCAGGTAGTCGTCGTCTACATTTTTCAGCATGTCTTCCAATACACTCATGAGCTTTATCTCCTCTGTACTTTCTATACCTGTATTGTACCCCCGAAAGTCTTATAAGGCAATGATATTCTGTCCGTAGCCAGTATAAAACAGAATTAAAAAAGCAAAAACAGCCATTGCGTCCCGTCTCCGTAAAAAGATCTGGATTTCAATGACTGTTTTATTTTCAACTATTTTCAGCCCGTCCGGCGCCTCATCGTCATATCGATCAGTTTGTCTCCTATTTAAGTTCCGTTGCTGTAATAAATTTAACCGGAACATAACTGCAGCAAATTCCCACAAGGAACTTTTGCAAGTTCTCTAGGTTCAATTTTTTTTAATCCGCCGCCGTAGACCCTTCCTTCATTTTCAATCGCATTTCCACTAATACCCTTTAACAATTCCCATATTCTATATACGGAGTCCGGATTATCTGAAATAGCTTTTTGCAGATGCTCTTTGGGATAAAGCATTAAATATGAATTTGTTGCAATCGCTTCGGATAGATTTAGTATAAAGCGAATGGGCGAACTATTGTTTTTCCCTCTCCACATATAAGAGCACAGGAAATAGGTTGCGTCCCTTTGCTCTTGCCAATACCATTTTTTTCTGTTCTTGCACAGATACTTTTTACTTGTTTTGTCAATCCCGCTCTGTAGATAATCCCATGTGGCGGGGGATTTTTCCATTATTTCCTGTTCTGTTAGTTCACAATCCAATAAAAAGTATTGTGATTCTATTTGGGGTATTCCGTCGGTATCAGTGCCCACAAAGTCGGTTTTCAAATATCTTGGGCTTGGAAGAATAGGCTTGAAAAAAGACATATCCATTCCCAATTCCACTATTCTTTCCCGGCTCATTATAAAAAAATTATTATCTCCGGTAGCAAGTCCGCGTTTTATCTCAAAATAATCACCTAATTTTATTTCAGCGTTTTCTTCACATCTTATTTCTTTTTTGGGAAAACGTGTCCATTTGCGTTCCTTAATTAAATCAGATTTTTTTATGCGTTTTCTCTGCGTGGATTTATCATGCGTACCACCGAAAGAAAATTCAATGTCATAATCATTATTAACTATCTCATTTTTGAACCACACAACGCATGATGAAACTAATGCGTCAGAAAACATTGAATTTTTCGGGTCATATCGGTGTATTCTTAGTAAATGAACATTCTTCAATAAATATTCCTTAATTGCAGTTCCATAATTAACATCCATAAACTCACTTGGTATAAGCCATCCGCAAACAGCGCCTGGGGCAAGCCATTTGTGCGCCAATAAAATAAAGTGGCAGTATAGACCAGCTAAACCCGATAAAACTATTCCTGTTTCTTCATTACCGCGTTCA
>CAJUMT010000180.1 GCA_910587495.1 uncultured Lachnospiraceae bacterium
CCATCTTTTCATGCAGATGTTCTTCGATATAGCGGATAGCCTGTGAAACAATGCGCACTGTCTGACCTTGCATTTTGCTCCCTCCTTCTTCATTTTTTGCCTATGTGCTTCGGACATAGAGGTATACCTTTATGGTATTCCAAGGAGATATTGTAACACAAGGAGTTTGCTGTCTTTTCATGATTCTTGCTATACTGTTTATAAAAAAGGCGTCATATAAAGAGGCAGATACACAATCCCGTCTTCCTGCTTTAAGTCACTCGTATGAAGCACATAGGGCGTGTGCGTCTGCTCTGCGTATTTGGTTTTAAATTTCCGCAGGGAAGCGAGCGTGTAATTCTTTCCGGACTTCACTTCTATGGGAGAAATATTATGACGGTTGCTGATTTTGCTTTTGGCAATCAGAAAATCAATTTCCATGCGGGATGTAACATCTTCTCTGGAGGAATTAGCATAAAAATACAACTTATGTCCAGCGGCTGTCAGCATCTGCGCCACGGCATTTTCTATAATCATCCCCATATTTACCTCCAGCTTATCAAGCAAAAGCTTCCGATAGACCTCTTCGCTTACAATTCCTTTTTCATCAAATCAATTATGGCAAGCTGCCTGTTTTCATTTCATTCTATTAGATAACAGGACAGATTCCGCTCTAAAATATCAGTAAGAATCTTTTTACAGGTTTCCAGCGCGAAATTTTTATCCTTGCTTTTCAGAAGTTCCTTCAGTTCCACGCAGCTTCTGTGTTCCGGGCGAAACGTCTCTATGATTCCGTAAGCCTTCTTCCCCTCCACTTCCATGCAGAAGCTTTCCTGCCCCATACAAAATTCCACCTGTTTTTTCAGGTATTCGACCGCCAGATGGCAGTGTTTTGTACTGATCCGATGCCACCCGGTCACCGACAGCTCCCGGATCAGCACCTGATTAGCTTGTTCTTCCTTTCATCATATCCTCTTAAATGACCGGTCCAAGGCAGTAGATATCCATCGTACTGGTATAATGGATCGCCTCATTTTTTGTCATGCGGCCGTTCAGCACCTGCAAAAGCAGCGCAAAGGCTTCCTCTCCCACCTCTTCGATACTCTTCTGGCCGTTTATAATCACACCGGCATTCAGGTCCATGTCGCTGGACATTCGCTCATAGGTATTGGGATTGCCGCAGATCTTGATCACCGGCATACTCGGAAAGCCCTGGGGCGCTCCGCGCCCGGTGGAAAAGAGCATAAACTGCGCCCCTGTCGCCGCCATTCCGGTTAAAATCTCCGGTTCTCTCCCCGGCGCGTCTTTGATCCAGAGGCCTTTTTCATTTTTCACCATCTGCGGATATTCCAGTACACCCTGGATCGGGCGGTGCCCGCTCTTTACGATGGCGCCGAGGCTCTTTTCCTCGATACTGGACAGGCCTCCTGCGATATTGCCCGGCGTGGGCTGTCCGCCCCGCATGTCTTCTCCGATTGCCTTCGCCCTTTCTTCCATCCGGTTTACAATCTCATAGATCTTACAGCCCACCGGCCCGTTTTCACCGCCCACGGCTCTCCTGGCCAGAATGTGCTCTCCGCCCAGAAATTCCGTCGTCTCGCCAAACACAACTGTGGCTCCCAGATCGACCAATTTATCCGCCACATATCCGATGACACAGTTAGAAGCCATCCCGCTGGTCGTATCGGAGGCGCCGCACTTGATACTCATAACAACCTCTGAAATATCTACCGTCTCTCTTTGCAGGCCGGAGATCTCCATGGCCAGTTTCTGCGCCAGATCCGTTCCTTTCTGGATCGCGCGGCTCATACCGCCCAGTTCCTGAATGCGGATTACTTCCACCGGCTTTCCGGTCTCGGCGATCTCCTTGACCAGACGCTCGGTATCCGTCCCTTCGCAGCCAAGAGAAATCACTAAAACCGCCCCCACATTCGGGCTGCACCCCAGGCTGATCAAAGTATCGGTTACGCGTTTTAAATCAATGGGAAGCTGGCAGCATCCCTGATGATGAAAAAAACCTACAGTTCCCTGCACGGCATGGCAAATTGCCTGCGCCACATCCGTCGCACAGATCACGCTGGGAATCACGGCCACCAGATTCCGGCTTCCGACTTTTCCGTTGGGACGAACATATCCCTGAAATGTGATACTCATGCTTCTCCCCCTTTCAGATCTCCGCGGCCTCTCAGCGCTTCCATATTATGTACATGAACATATTCGCCCTTCCGAATGTCCGCGCTGGCCGCGCCGATACTTTCTCCATATTTCATAACAGGTTCCCCTTTTTTGATCGGGCAGACAGCAATTTTATGCCCATAAGGCACATCTCCGATCACCTCTGTCTCCAATGAATTTCCCTTCTGGTCACGAATCTCTACTTTCATGCCGTCAGTAATTCCATTGGCAAAAATCGTCGCTACATTATCTTTTTCATCTACTTTTAAAGCCAGTCTTACCTCTTCCATATATGGTTCCTTTCTTCATTCGCCTGGCTTTACCGCCAGCACAGAGACACCGTCGGGAATTACCACCACTTCTGCGTCTTTGCCTTTTATCTCATATGCTTTCTCCAGCGCTTCATCCAGACTGGATGCATGGATCATGTTTGCTTTTTCCACTGTTTCCCGGTCAAGATACGTCGTCGCCAGGATTACCTTGTGCTTTTTCAGAATACGGGCGTAAATCTGTACACACCACTGCTCGCTGATCGTCTCTTTCGGCGGTATTTTCGATAAATAATCGTCAATTTCCTCAGCGGTTCCTTTCACAATCAATTTTTCAAAAAAACTTCCGCCCATACCATCCGAACAGGAAGCGGACATAATGATCACGCCGTCTTCTCCTGCGCAGGCTTCCGCGGTGGATACAGCCTTCGGCGTCTGGTACAGATTCTGGTCCAGGGGGTAACCGCCGTTGGAAGTCACCACGATATCTCCCGTAATGGGCGGACACTGCGCGAGTTCCCGCACAAAAGCCACTCCCTTTTCATGGGCCTTCTCCAAATCGCCCGCAAAAGCGGCGATGATCTTCTTCTCACTGTTTAGCGCCACATTCAGGATAAACTGCACATTCACTCTCCTGGCCGCTGTGACCATGTCCTGATGAATCGGATTCCTATCGAGTACTCCGGTTACGGACCAAGGGCTGGCAATGGCTTTATAGGAATGATTCTCATTTACAGTCACTGCATTGCAAATACCCGGAAGGATACTTTTTCTCCCGCCGGAAAATCCCGCGAAGAAATGCGGTTCGATAAATCCCTCCGTCACCAGCAGATCACACTCTACAGCCACCCGGTTGACATGAAACTCCGCACCGGAAGGCAGTGTGCCCATAGATACAAATTCATCCGGTTCAAACGCATGATTGACCGCAATATTCTCATGATCCACAATGTCGTCTCCGAACATGGAGCGCATCTCTTCTTCCGTTGTTGCCCGGTGAAGACCGGTAGCCACCAGGATCGTGATCTGTGCTTCCGGATTCCCTTTGCGAATCTCTTTCAGAAGAATAGGAAGCGTTAATTTGCTGGGAACCGCACGGGTATGGTCACTGGTGACCAGCGTCACGCGTTTCTTTCCCTTCGACAGTTCACAGAGCCTGGACGTACCGGCAGGGTGTGCCAGCGCTTCTATCACCAGCTCTGTCTCTCCCTTGTCAGGGGTATAGGAATCGCCTCTGGCAGTTACAACTGCTTTCAGATTCTCCTCTGAGACATGAAGCTCCATATGGCCTTTATCGTATGGAACCCGTATTGTTTTCATAAGATCCCTCCAATCTGTTTTATTATGTATACATCATACACCATACTTTATGAATAACATAAAAAAAGAGTTTTGTCAATAGTTTTATCCCCGCGGGCAGCGAGCCAAGAGCCGTGCTTGCACGGGTATTTCACTTGACTATCTCTCAAAACATGGTAAAATTAGGTTACTGTCCACTTCGTAAGCAGTAACCTAAATAATAGTAAGTTATTTTAAGAACGGGAGTAAAAGAAAGAATGCCCAAAGTAATCAATACCATCCGCGGACAAGTATATGAATTGTTAAAGCAGGAGATCTGCGACGGAAAATATACGCCTGGACAATGGCTGCAGGAAAAAGAACTTGCAGAACAGTTTTCAGTCAGCCGCAGTCCGGTGCGGGAAGCATTAAAGCAGCTGGCCGCTGATGGTCTGGTGATCGAAGTTCCCAACAAAGGCGTATTTATACGAGAATTTACACCTAAAGATATTGAAGAAATCTTTGACCTGCGTGTTATGATGGAAAGCTATGCCATTGACAAGATCGTGGATCTGCTCACAGATAAGGCAAGATCACAGCTGTCTTCTTGCCTTGAACAACTAAGGATCACTTTTGAACAAAATCAACTGAAGCAGTATATTCAGGCTGATACCGCGCTCCACGACCTGATCATCCGTTTGAGTGGCAACAGCTTTCTGGCCATTGCCTATGAACGGGTCCATATCATGATTCAGCAATTCCGTATCTACTCCCTTCAGGATCAAGGCCGTTTTGACGAGTCCATAGAAGAACATCAGGCTCTCATCCGCCATATACTGGCAGGTGAAGCAGCGCAGGCAAAGGAAATTAACAGCCGTCATCTCCAACTTGCCAAGGAGCAGATCATCTTGTATCTGACACAAAATTCATCAAAATCATAAATTTGCCGCACCACCTGACAAAGTGGTGCTTTTTCATTATAGCATGGTGGATTATTCTATGGGATTCTTGCTGGTGCGCCTTTAGAAGAAATATCTACAGCTATTGCCGCCGGTTTTCTTTTTTACATTATCAACGGTTTTTGGCTAAGATCATCAGTGCCATCATCCTGTTTTCACTTTTTGTTTTCATTCTCTACGCCTTCTTTCCCATAAACTTCTGTCAGCAGGTTTTAACAGACAGGCAGAGCAGACGTGTAGAATTATCTCCCGCTGCCATTATAATCACATTTTTGGCAATGCAGCATAGTAGATTTCGTATCCTCTTTGTGATAGGCACCCGACCACTGACAGATGCTCTGCAGGATAGGAACAACTGACAAACCTTTTTCCGTAAGAGAATATTCCACTCTGGGAGGGATTTCATCATAAGACTGCCGGTTGAGCATTCCGTTTTTCATCAGCGCTTTCAATGAAGCACCAAGAACCGCATCCGTAATATTGGTAAGTTCACTGCGTAACTCGCTGTACCGCAGCGTTTTTTTTGCCGCCAGCACACAAATAATACGGGAATTCCATTTGCCCCCGAACACGTCCAGCCCATATTCCAGCGGACAGTGGATATCTTTGTCTAATTTGAGTTTGTACATACAATCACCTCAGCTCATTCTTTTCTATGCGTGTCCTTCTGCCATTATCCCTTCCTGTTCATTAAAAATCAAGCCGCTTTGGAAAGAACATTCGAAATCGCCGCTTCCAGATAAAAAGAAGCTGCTGTTACCAACGAACCTCATCCATCTTCAGCAGGACTGTCTGCAACGTAGTTTATAAAACGCAACACGGGCGCAGAGCATTTCAAGACTCTGCACCCGCTGTTTTTTGTCTGCCTTACAGAACATTCTTGTTATCCGCTCCAGGGGTAGTTATGATAATCTTCTCCGGCGTAATGATTAATGCTCCCTTTGCAGTGGCAGCGCCATTGAACATTTTTTCCACCATGGCCTTAAAGGTATCAACAACCGCGCCTTCCGTCACATACTCCGCAGTGCCCTTGATCTGGTAACCTTCCAAAGCTTTCGCATCGTATACGGAAATGGCAATTCTGCCTCCGTTTGCTTTCAGATTATTCAACGTGGCTTCAAGGAACACATCCCCTACCACCAACTTCCCGTCTTCCGTTACATCCTTAAACGCTACGGGAACGACATTCGGCTCATGATCAGCACAGGTTGCCAAATCCCACATGTTCTCTGCCAACAGTTTCTTTACATTCTCATTCAACATAAGAAGTACCTCCTGAGTTCCTTTTCTTAAATTAGATTTGATAAACCAGATTATAGTCTGTCGGCTTTATAGATACAATATATTAACAAATTAATGAGTCACTAATAAATTTCATAGTTAGAACAATTTTAAAAAGCCATCCGATCATCTTTTCAGTCTCATCATCTCTTCGTCTTTGCGCCTGGCTCTAGCCCGCATATCGAATTGAAATTCTTTTACTTCTCCAAACCTATTATCTAACACATAAAAAACCTTATGTGCCTGAACAGAATATACAAAGGAGACCCTCGTTGCCCATATTCCCTCCTGCCGAACAGATTCTAAGATTTTAAAAGCATCTGTGACTGAAAAATTATCATTCTGCTTTTCCAGTCGTTCCTTTGCCCTTTCAAACCTGTCGTCTCCAGACACAATATAGGGTCTGGTCATTGCTGGATTGAGTATGGAGTAATTCGTGATCAGAGAATATCTTTTCTGCTCAAAACGGTGTCCGATCCCTGGTTCAATGATTAGCACACGCCCTTTCCTGTCTGAAAACATCGCCTGCATAGTAGCATCTCTGGCATATACAATTTCTTGGTTCTTTACAATGCGGCAGGCATCGTCAAATGACAGTTCTCCTTTGACGTACTGTTCCGTCAGATCAGAAATCGCAACACACTTTGCATCAGCAGAATACTTTCCCTTTTCGTTTCCATTTACATAAAGCAGTGTCCCAACATTCCCGTTCCTGTTTACTCCATGAAAAGAATGGTACTGATTGTCTGGCATTTTTATCCCGATGAAAAATCTGTCTTTTTCTGTAATAACTGTATGCGTCCACACGGAAAGATCAATATCAAAGTTAAATCCAACGACGGTATCATTTCCGTTATATACAAATCTTGTACACATATTTACACCTCTTTCAGTTGTTCCATGCATCCCGACTGTATTGCCTTTATGTTCCCTGCAATTTTTTCTTCCGACCAGTCCCACCATCTCATTTTAAGCAACTGTTCTATTTTATCATCAGAAAAACGTCTTTTTATTGGTTTTGCAGGAACGCCGCCTACAATGGTATAGGGCGGCACATCTTTTGTGACAACCGCACGGGTTCCAATCACTGCTCCATCTCCAACCGTCACGCCTGCTAAAATAACCGCTTCATATCCAATCCATACATCATTTCCGATGTTTATATCTCCTTTATGATCCCATGCTTCCGTAACACTCTTTTTCTCAAGCCCCCATTCTTCAAAAAACAACGGAAACGGATAGGTGG
>CAJUMT010000181.1 GCA_910587495.1 uncultured Lachnospiraceae bacterium
CAATTTTTCCTACATTTAACATAATATCAGTATATCTCCTTTACTTATTTTTTAATCTGCAAACAATTCTTTAGTGCTTCCGCACAGTCCTTCCCAGGCGATCTCCCGGTAGCGTTCCGGATCTGTGTCTCCTTCGGAAGAAACCAGGAGCACCTCGGAATCTTTGTTAAGCTTTAATACTTCTTTCAGTTCGCTGTAAGCCGGATTTGTCATCAGAGTATGAACCAGACCTAAGGTAACGGAGCCGGATTCTCCGGAGATCACCCGTTTGTCATTTCCGATCGGCGCGCCGTAAATACGGGTTCCGTTGGCGCTGACCCAGTCCGGGCAGGAGACAAACGCATCGGCGTGATTCCTTAAGATATCCCAGGAAACCGTGTTGGCTTCTCCGCAGGCCAATCCTGCCATGATCGTAAGCATATCTCCGGTTACGTTAACGCGGCTTCCGTCCGCCTGTAATGCGGAGCGGTACAGGCAGTCTGCCGCGCCGGCTTCCACGACCACCATGACCGGGGGATTTTCCTGAAAACGATTGGCAAAATAGCCAATGACAGCCCCGGCCAGAGATCCTACGCCTGCCTGAATGAAAATATGAGTGGGGCGGCTGTTATCCGCCTGAAGCTGTCTGTCCGCTTCCAGGGCCAGCGTACCGTAACCTTGCATAATCCAGGTGGGAATCTCTTCATATCCCTCCCAAGCAGTATCCTGGATCATAATTCCCCGTTTGGTTTTGGCGGCTTCTTCCGCAGCCATGCGGACGCAGTCGTCGTAATTCATATCTTCTATGGTGACCGTGGCGTTTTCTTTGGCAATATTTTCCAGGCGTGTTCGGGTGGTGCCCTTTGGCATCCGAACCACACATTTTTGTCCCAGCTTATTGGCGGCCCACGCTACGCCTCGTCCATGGTTTCCGTCGGTGGCGGTAAAAAAAGTAGCCTGCCCAAATGCTTTCCGCAGCTCTTTTGAAGTAAGCACATCATAGGAAATCTCACTGATGTCTTTCTTGAGTTCTTTTGCGATATGCCTTGCGATGGCATAGGAGCCGCCCAGCACTTTGAAAGCGTTAAGGCCGAACCGGTAGGATTCATCCTTGACATAGAGGCGCTTTAATCCCAGATATGCGGCCAGGTCAGGTAAAGGCGTTAAAGGAGTTGCCTTGTACTGAGGGAAGCTTTTATGGAAATTTTCCGCTTTTTCCATTTCTTTTAAAGACATATAGGAAAGTCTGGCGTCGTCGCTTCCTGGTATGTGGTTAAGGGTCCATTGAATGGGATGTCCTGATGGATTACACATGATATGATCCTCCTTTGAGATTGTCTGTTGCTGTCATGACGTTAGACCGACTTGTGAAGTCGCTTCACTAAGCTCATTATAACAGGAGTTTTTTAAAAAGCAATAGAAAAATGAAAAAATTATTATTATGATAAAAATTTATTATTTTGCTTGCATTATGTCAAAAAGGGTGATAAGATTAAATTACTGAGAACAGTATTTGTACAAATTGCACGAGGATAAACGGCGTAACAAAGAGATAAACATGTTCATAGTGCATAAAACCGGTTTTTCGTTTTCAGACGACGGAACTTGCTGATCCCGCGGGTCTTACGAGGACAGATGAACCCCGCAGGAGAGGGCGGCAGAGAAATCGCCGCTTTGGAAAGGAGGAAGAAGGTTAGATTAAAATGAACAAAAAAGGAAATACATCTGCGCGGCTGTTTGACTTGTACGGAAGGCCGTCCTTAGGGCAGGCGTTTCCGCTGGCGTTACAGCATGTGGCGGCCATGGTAGTAGGATGCGTGACCCCTGCGATCATCGTGGCCGGGGCAGGAGGACTTTCGGATGGAGATTCAGTAATACTGATCCAGGCGGCTCTTGTGGTATCGGCGCTTACGACGCTGGTACAGCTTTATCCTTTGCGTAAAGGAAAGCTTCAAATAGGTTCCGGGCTCCCTGTAATCATGGGGATCAGCTTTGCTTATGTGCCGACCATGCAGGCGATTGCCGGGGACTTCGGCGTGGGGAGCATTCTGGGGGCGCAGGTCGTGGGCGGGGTTGTCGCCGTCATAGTAGGGATTTTTATCAAGCAGATCCGAAAGTTTTTTCCGCCTTTGATCACTGGTACGGTGGTATTCGCCATTGGACTTTCCTTATATCCCACTGCCATCAATTATATGGCGGGCGGCGTGGGAAGCGAGCAGTACGGCTCCTTTAAAAACTGGCTGGTGGCGCTGCTGACTCTAATTATTGTGACAGGATTGAACCATTTTGGAAAAGGAATCTGGAAATTATCTTCTATACTGATAGGCATGATCGCCGGGTATGCGGTGTCATTGCTTTTGAGAATGATTGATTTTTCTTCGGTGTCCGGGGCATCCTTTTTTCAGGTTCCGCAGCCGCTGTATTTTAACATAGTCTTTGAGCCGTCTGCCTGCGTGGCGATTGCCATACTGTTTGCCGTCAACTCTATTCAGGCTATCGGAGATTTTACTGCCGCCACGACGGGGGGTCTTGACCGCCTTCCGGAAGATGAGGAATTAAACGGCGGGATCGTGGCATACGGCTGCTGCAATATAGCCGGTGCATTGTTCGGCGGCCTTCCTACCGCTACTTTCAGCCAGAATGTGGGGATCGTGTCTTCCACAAAAGTAGTGGCGAAGAGGGTGTTTGGTATGGCGGCAGTCATCCTTTTGGTGGCGGGGCTGATCCCGAAGTTTTCTTCTGTGCTGCTTACCATACCTGCCTGTGTGCTGGGCGGAGCGACGGTTTCGGTATTTGCCACGTTTGCGATGACAGGTGTAAAGCTGATCACGGCGGCGCCCATGAATTATAGAAACACCACGATTGTGGGACTTTCGATTGCGCTGGGCATGGGAGTCACACAGGCCAATGAAGCTCTTGCAGGTTTTCCTGCGTGGGCGACAACGATCTTCGGAAAATCTCCGGTAGTACTGGCTACTATTACAGCAATTATATTGAATCTGATCCTGCCCGGAGAAAATGAAGAGAAAGATATTGAGATCATGAAGGAGGAAACAGGATGTTGATAGTAGGAAACGGAAAGGTAATCACAAGAGATCAAAGCCTTCCTTTTTTAGAAAAGGGTGCGGTAGTTTTGGAAGGGACAAGGATCGCCGAAGTTGGTTCGGATCAGGAGATGAAAGAGAAATACAAAAATGCAGATTACATAGACGCAAAAGGCGGCGTGATTATGCCTGCGTTTATCAATACGCATGAACATATTTACAGCGCCATGGCGAGGGGGCTTAGTATCAAAGGCTACAATCCAAAAGGGTTCCTCGATATTTTAGACGGCCAGTGGTGGACAATTGATCGGCATCTGACCATGGAACAGATCAAATACAGCGCCATGGACACAATCATCTCCGGGATACGAAACGGCGTCACTACCATTTTTGACCATCATGCCAGTTTCGGGCAGATTCAGGGCAGCTTGTTTACGATTGCGGAGGCGGCAAAAGAGCTTGGGATGCGGGCCTGCCTGTGTTATGAGGTTTCCGACCGGGACGGCAAAGAGAAGGCCAGAGAATCTGTGATGGAGAACGCGGAATTTATCCGCTATGCGCTGAAAGATGATACGGATATGATCGCCGGAATGATGGGAATGCATGCGCAGTTTACTATTTCCGACGAGACTATGGAACTTGCGGCGGCAAATAAGCCAAAGGAAACAGGTTATCATATCCATGTGGCAGAGGGGATTGAGGATCTGCATGACTGCCTGAAAAAATACGGGAAGCGGATCGTGGACCGGCTGATGGACCATGGGATATTAGGAGAGAAAACATTACTTGGCCACTGCATCTATATCAACACGCATGAGATGGATTTGATCAGGGATACGGACACTATGGTGGTGCATAACCCGGAATCCAATATGGGTAATGCCTGCGGCTGTCCGCCCACCATGGAGCTGGTAAAGCGGGGGATCATAACCGGGCTTGGAACAGATGGCTATACCCATGATATGACGGAATCCTTTAAGGTGGCAAATGTGCTTCACAAACATCATCTGTGCGACGCCAACGCGGCCTGGGGAGAAGTACCCAAAATGTTATTTGAAAATAACGCGGTGATTGCCAACCGGTATTTTGAGGCGCCTTTAGGCGTGTTAAAGCCGGGAGCTGCGGCGGACGTGATCGTGGTGGATTACGACCCGCCTACCAGATTGGACGAGACCAACTGCAACGGACATATTTTGTTTGGTATGACCGGCAGGGACGTGGTCACCACCATCGGAAACGGAAAAGTCCTTATGAAAGACCGGGAACTGAAAGTGGCAGATGCAAAAGAAGTGATGGCAAAATGCAGGGAAGCTTCTGCGAAGCTTTGGAAGAGTATTAACGGATAGGGGGAAAAGATATGAGCGATATTATGACAAGTATGAGTTTTGAGCAGCTTTTACGCTGGGTTCGGACGGAACATGACAAAAGCGGCGCCGTATTCGGAGTACGCAGACCTTATGTTGCAAATCCTGAGAATACCCAGACTATATTTGGCCGGAAACTGGAAACGCCGCTGGGACCCGCCGCAGGACCGAACAGCCAGCTTGCGCAGAATATTGTAGCAGCTTACTATGCCGGAAGCCGTTTTTTTTGAACTGAAAACGGTGCAGATCATGGATGGGGCAGAACTTGCGGCCTGTGTGAATAAACCATGCATTAAAGCGGACGACGAGTGTTACAACTGCGAGTGGTCTACAGAGCTTTATGTGCCCCAGGCGCAGGAGGAATATATTAAAGCGTGGTTTTTGCTGGCGTTTCTGGCGAAGGAATACGGACTGGGAAGTATGGACGGGTTTCAGTTTAATATCAGTGTAGGCTATGACCTGGCCGGTATCAAGTCTGAAAAGATTGATGCTTTTATCGAAAATATGAAGGACGCAGGACAGACGGATACATACAAAGAATGCAGGGAAGTCCTTCTTGCCCATGCGGAAGAATTTCAGCATATGACAAAGGAAGATATTGAAGAGATTTCTCCCAGGATATGCAATTCCGCCACTATATCCACCCTCCATGGCTGTCCGCCGCAGGAAATCGAGAGTATTGCCAATCACCTGCTGACGGAAAAGAAGATGCATACCTTTATCAAATGTAATCCTACTTTGCTGGGTTATGAGTTTGCGAGAGAGACCCTGGATAGTATGGGGTATGATTATATTGCTTTCGGCAGGTTTCATTTTGAGGACGACCTGCAGTATAAAGACGCGATACCTATGCTGCAGCGGCTGATGGAGCTGTCCGGGAAGTTGGGGTTGGAATTTGGTGTGAAGATCACCAATACTTTTCCGGTGGATGCAAAGGCGGGGGAACTGCCCAGCGAAGAAATGTATATGTCCGGAAAATCTCTCTATCCCATTTCGATTGCACTGGCGGCAAGACTGTCCCGTGATTTTGACGGAAAGCTGAGGATCGCCTATTCCGGCGGCGCGGATGCCTTTAACATACGAGGGATCATAGGCGCAGGGGTATGGCCTGTTACGATGGCTACTTCTTTATTAAAACCCGGCGGTTATCAGAGGATGAAGCAGGTGGCGGAAGCCGTGGATGAAATGGGTATGAAACCCTTTACGGGCATTGATGTAAAAGCGCTTGATCAGACGGCGAAGGATGCCGTTGCCGACCGACATCATAGAAAGCCGGCAAAGCTTCCGGCGTCCAGAAAGACTTCTGAAAAAGTGCCGTTGCTGGGATGTTTTACGGCTCCCTGCGAGGACGCCTGTCCCATCCACCAGGAGATCACGACTTACTTAAAACTGGCTGGAGAAGAAAATTACGAAAAGGCATTCCAGGTAATTCTGAATAAAAACGCTCTGCCTTTTATTACAGGAACTATCTGCGCCCATGGATGCCAAAGTCATTGTACTCGTAATTTTTATGAGACTCCCGTGCAGATTCGGGATAGCAAGTTATTGTGTGCGCAGAAAGGATATGAAAGCGTGCTTCCTTCCCTGACAGCCGGACCGTCCTGCGGGAAAAAGCGGCTGTTGTGGGCGGAGGTCCGTCCGGTATGGCGGCGGCGTATTATCTGGCAAAGGCAGGCGTGGAAGTCACTTTGTATGAAAAGAGGGAAAAGCTGGGAGGCATTGTAAGCGCAGTGATTCCGGATTTCAGGATCGATGATGCGGTGATCGCAAAAGATGTATCTCTGCTGGAAAAACTGGGGGTAACGATTCGATGCAATACAGAAGCACCTTCTGTGGAAGAATTGAGGAAATCTTATGGAAACGTAGTTCTGGCCGTGGGCGCATATAAGCGGGGGCAGTTGGAACTGGAAGGAAAACAGACGGTAAACGCGCTGGAGTTTTTAGAAGAGTTTAACCGGGCCAAAGGTACATTAAAACCCGGCAAACATGTGGTCGTTATCGGCGGCGGCAATACTGCCATGGACACGGCAAGGGCGGCAAAACGGTGTCAGGGCGTAGAACATGTATACCTGGTATACCGGAGGACGAAACGATATATGCCGGCGGACGAGCATGAGCTTTTACTTGCCCTGGAAGACGGCGTGGAATTTAAGGAACTTCTGGCGCCGGTACGGCTGGATAAGGGAAGCCTGATCTGCAGCAAAATGGTTCTGGGAACAATGGATGCTTCCGGCAGAGCTTCCGTACAGGCAGCAGGCGGTACGGAGAGTATTTTGGCGGATATGGTGATCGCCGCGGTGGGCGAGAAAGTTCCCTCGGATTATTATCAGGTGAACGGAATCCATGTGGACGGATCAGGCCGCCCTCTGGTGAATGAAGAGACTTTGGAAACAAATCTGGAAGGCGTCTATGCGGTCGGCGACGGACTCTACGGGCCGTCTTTGGTAGTCAAAGGAATGGCACAGGCTATGAAGGCGGCAGAAGCCATCGCAGGAACCTCGGTATCGGAAGATATGAGCGAGCCGGCGGCGCCGGAAGAGATTTATCAAAGAAAAGGGATTCTTGCGGAACCAAAAGAAGGTATACAGGAAAAACCAAAGGCAGATTCCGAAAGGTGTCTGGGCTGTTCTTCTGTCTGCGAAAACTGCGCCGACGTCTGCCCCAACCGTGCCAATGTGGCGGTTCGGGTGCCGTGGCTTTCCCAGTCCCAGATCATTCATGTAGATTACATGTGCAACGAATGCGGCAACTGCAGAAGCTTTTGTCC
>CAJUMT010000182.1 GCA_910587495.1 uncultured Lachnospiraceae bacterium
TTTATCCAGGATGACAATGTGCCGGTGCCTGCGGAAGCGGCCGCTTTTACACTTTTGAAAGAACAGCTGGTCGAAGTGTTAGGCACGTTGACCGAAAGAGAACAGAAGGTACTCCGCCTGCGTTTCGGATTGGATGATGGCCGGGCACGCACATTGGAAGAAGTGGGCAAGGAGTTCAATGTCACTCGTGAGCGTATTCGCCAGATCGAGGCAAAGGCGCTTCGGAAACTCCGCCATCCCAGCAGAAGCCGGAAGCTGAAGGATTTTCTTGACTGATGTCTTTTCTTAAATTGTCAGGGAGAATGGAGCGGTTGGCGTCAAAAGTGACAAAAGGCAGCCGGCTTGCAGACGTGGGGACGGATCATGGCTATATTCCCATATCCCTGATCTTAAGAGGACAGATTCAGGCGGCGGTCGCTATGGATATAGGACAAGGACCGCTAGAGAGAGCGAAAAAGCATATTCAGGCATATGGGCTGGATACATATATTAAAACCCGTCTGTCTGACGGGTTGTCAGAGCTTGCGCCAGGGGAAGCCGATACTGTGCTGATTGCAGGCATGGGAGGCGCTTTGACCGTAAGAATTTTAGAAAACGGCGGGCATTGCCTGGGGACAGTAAGGGAACTGATCCTTCAGCCTCAGTCGGAGATTTTTAAGGTCAGGGCATGGCTTTGTGAAAATGGATTTGTAATTACAGAGGAAGATATTGTGCTGGATATGGGGAAATATTATCCTATCATAAAGGCGGTGCATGGCCGGTCGCTTTCTATGTCCCGGGCGGAACTGGCTTACGGAAGTGCAGGCCTTCAAAAGTCTCCCGCCGTATTATATGAATATCTTCAAAAAGAACTTGCAAAGAAAAAGTATATTATAGAAATGTTGGAACAGAACGGCCAGAGAGATTCCGTTCGTGCCCTGGAACTTAAAAAAGAATACGAAATTATAAAGACAGCATATGCGGAACTAAAACAGCAACGGAACGGATAATGCCCTCAGAGCGGGGGCATTGGAAGTGGAGTTGCGGAACTTTAAACAGCAACGGAACGTACAATGCCCGAGAGGATTGACGGACGTGTCTTTTTGCGGACGGAAATGCTCTCAGAGCGGGGGCATTGGAAGTGGAGTTGCGGAACTTTAATAGGAGGCTGTATGAGATGTAATGAGATTTGTACTCTTCTGGAGCAGGAGTACAGCCCTGCGTATGCCTGCGAGTGGGACAATGTAGGACTGCTGGCGGGCCGCAGGGAGAAAGAAGTAAAAAGTATCCTGCTGGCGCTGGACGCTACGGATGAAGTAGTGCGTATGGCGTCAGAGCAGAAAGCGGATATGTTGATTACCCATCATCCCATGATTTTTTCTCCCGTCAGACGGGTGACAGATGAGGATATGATTGGCAGAAGACTGATTACTCTGATCGGAAATGATATATCGTACTATGCCATGCATACCAATTATGATACAAGAGGAATGGCGGATTTGTCTGCAGCTATGCTGGGGCTTTTAGAATGCACGGTGCTGGAAGAAGTGAAAGACGGGGAAGGCATCGGCAGAGTCGGAATGCTTTCGGAAGAGATGTCTCTTTCAGCCTGCGGGGATCTTGTGAAAAAGACATTCAGCATTCCGAATATTAAATTGTTCGGTTCGCCGGATACGCTGGTTCGCCGGGCAGCGATCTGTCCGGGCGCGGGAAAAAGCACGATGAAAGAAGCCTTAAAAGCAGACTGCGACGTGTATATTACAGGGGACATAGACCACCATACAGGCATTGACGCGGTAGATCAGGGGTTATGCATCATTGACGCAGGGCATTATGGAATAGAACATATTTTTATGGAGGATGTAAAAGAGTATCTGGAAAAAAGGCTGGATGGCGTACGCATAAGCTGTGTGCCTGTCCGGCATCCGTTTACAGTAGCGTAAATACAGCGGAGGCTCTCCCGGCGCACAGATTGCTTTCAGGACGCACAGAGGACAGAAAGCAATCTAGTACCGGTGTGCCGGGGGAGCCGTAGCGGAACTTAAATAGGAGGATGGTATGGCACAGATCAAAGTTGAGGGAAAAACGATTGAAGCGGCAGAGGGTATGACTTACAAAGAGCTGGCGGAAACATTTCAGAAAGAATATCAGCATGATATCGTCCTGGTGTTGGAGAACGGCAGGATGCGCGAGCTTTTTCGTCCGGTAAAGCCGGGTGCAAAAGTGCGGTTTATTACGACAGGACAGAACGACGGCTTTAAAACTTATAAACGAAGCGTCACGCTTCTTATGTTAAAAGCTGTTTATGATGTGGCGGGTATGGAGGCGGTCAGCGGGATCAAAGTGCATTTTTCCATTAGTCATGGTTATTTCTGTACCAGCGAGAATCAGAAAATTGACGAGGCGTTTCTTGCAAAAGTCCAGGCGCGTATGGAAGAGCTGGTATCCCTGGCGCTTCCTTTGGAGAAAGCTACAATACCGGTGAACGACGCCATTGAAAATTTTACCCGTCATGGAATGCTTGACAAGGCAAAGCTGTTCAGATTCCGCAGAAGTTCTACAGTAAACGTCTATCGTCTGGATGGATTTGAAGACTATTATTATGGCTATATGGTACCGGATACCGGGTACTTGAAATATTTTCGCCTGATTCCTTATGACGGCGGTTTTGTACTGGAGTTTCCGCCGGAGAAGACGCCGGAAACTTTCGCGCCTTTCGCGCCGGTAGACAAGCTTTTTGCCACTTTGAAAAAGACGATCAGATGGGGAGAAATCCTGGAAATTCCCACTGTAGGGGCATTAAACGAGCAGATAGCAGGAGGAAATTTAGGAGATATTATTCTGGCCCAGGAAGCGATTATGGAGAAAGAGCTGGGCAATATCGCCGAGCGGATTGCATCCGAGCATGAGAAGAAACTGATTATGATCGCAGGACCTTCTTCTTCCGGAAAGACTACATTTTCTCACCGGCTTTCCATACAGCTTATAGCCCACGGCCTGAAACCGCATCCTATAGGGGTGGACAATTACTTTGTGGAAAGAGAAGAAACGCCCCTTGATGAGGAGGGAAACTATAACTTCGAGTGTTTGGGAGCCATAGATGTAAAACTGTTCAACGACCATATGAGCGCTCTTTTGCGGGGAGAAGAAGTGGCTATGCCTACTTTTAACTTCCTGACAGGCAAAAAAGAATATAAAGGAAATACATTGAAGCTTCAGGAAGATGATGTGCTGGTCATCGAGGGTATTCACTGCTTAAACGATGCCATGTCCCATTCGCTTCCCAAAGAAAATAAGTTTAAGATCTATCTAAGCGCCCTCACGCAGCTTAAGATCGACGAGCATAACCGGATCCCCACTACGGACGGTCGTATGATCCGCCGGATGGTCCGTGACGCGAGAACCAGGGGCGCCAGCGCCAAGAGAACCATATCCATGTGGCCGTCCGTCCGCAGAGGAGAAGATGAGAATATCTTCCCCTATCAGGGAGATGCAGATGTTATGTTTAACTCGGCCCTGATCTATGAACTGGCTGTGTTAAAACAATATGCGGAACCCCTTCTGTTCGGCATCCGAGAAGATGAGCCGGAGTATTTAGAAGCAAAGCGTTTGCTGAAATTCCTGAATTATTTCCAGGGGATTGACAGCAATATGGTGCCTAATAATTCTATCCTGCGGGAATTTATTGGAGGCAGCTATTTCAATGTGTAAAAAGTCTTGATTTTTCGCGCCCTGACCGTCCGTCTGCATAGACAGCAGAAGGAGGGTCAGGGTTGAGTTATAATAACTATCATTCTGATCGTATGGTCCAGTTTTCAACTTTCAAACCGTCCACACGAAGAAATTCTTTGGTATTGTTTGTTACCAATGTAAGAGCCTTCGATTTTGCATGGGCCGCAATTAACATATCCATCGGTCCGATGGGTATTCCCTTACTTTCAAGTTTTGCCCTGATTTTACCATACTCTTCTGCTGCATAACTGTCAAATTCCAGAATTGTAATCGGCGAAAGGAATAGTGCCAGAGCAATTCGATTTTTGTCTATGGCCCGACTCTTTTCAATACCATGTGTCAGTTCTGCATAAGTAATTGTTGAAATACACATTTCGTCAGGGTCATGTTTTAAAAAATTTTTGATTACTTCTGCAGGTTTATGCTTAATTGTGTAAATGCAGATATTCGTATCCAGCATATATTTCATAGCGTTTCACGTTCCTGGCCTGCGGTCTGTTTGCGTCCGTCAACCATAAAATCGTCTGAAAATAATTCCAGGCTGTTCAAAAATCCTGTCCATTTGTTTTCTTTTGGCATCAAAAGAACAATATCTCCAATCTTGTTAACAGCTACCTCATCCCCGAAAAAACGATATTCTTTTGGCAGACGAACAGCTTGGCTTCTGCCGTTTTCAAATATTTTAGCAGTCATCATAGTCATGTACCTCCTATATTTGCAGTATATATCTTGATATATATCTTGTCAAGGATAAACGCCTGGATCAGTATCTTTGCCTGTAATCATGCGTTTATCCTGAACAGTAGGCCAGGGCGCTTGCATTTTCCGCTTATATGTGCTATCTTAGTAGGAAATAACTGTCTTGTCACATGTAAATAAAGTGTCAAGACAAAAACAGCGAAATCCCGGAAGCGCCCAGATCAATGAGTGGACGCTGCCAGGCGGCCGGGAGTTGATCTAGTACCCGGGCGGTGAAGGGATGGAGCGGAACTATAATGGAGGGTTTTTATGAGTGAAAACAAGGGCGGCGGATTTAAGGGATTTTTGAAACGAAAAAATATCGTATTTTCCGCTAAACGCTACGGAATCGACGCTTTAGGCGCTATGGCACAGGGGTTGTTTGCCTCTCTTTTGATCGGAACGATCATATCTACTCTGGGGCAGCAGGCAGGCATCCCGTTTTTAGAAACTGCCGGAGGTTATGCAAAAGCTGTATCCGGTCCTGCTATGGCTATCTCTATCGGCTATGCTTTGCAGGCGCCGCAGCTTGTGCTGTTCTCATTGTTGGCAGTGGGACAGTCGGCCAATGAGCTGGGAGGTGCAGGAGGTCCCCTGGCGGTTCTGGTAGTGACTATTTTTGCCGCGGAATGCGGAAAAGCCGTTTCCAAAGAGACAAAGGTTGATATCCTGGTCACCCCGCTTGTGACGATCCTGGTGGGTGTGATCCTGTCCGTTTTATGGGCGCCCTCCATCGGGACAGCGGCTAGCGCCGTGGGACAGATCATCATGTGGGCGACGGACCTGCAGCCGTTCTTTATGGGTATCTTTGTATCAGTGATTGTTGGTATCGCGCTGACACTGCCTATCAGCAGCGCAGCGATCTGTGCCGCTTTAAGCCTGACCGGTCTGGCAGGAGGTGCGGCAGTGGCAGGCTGCTGTGCGCAGATGGTGGGATTTGCCGTTATGAGTTTTAAAGAGAATAAATGGGGCGGCCTGGTATCCCAGGGATTGGGTACCAGCATGCTTCAGATGGGAAATATCGTAAAGAATCCCCGTATATGGATTCCGCCGACTCTGGCGTCCGCCATCACAGGGCCTGTTGCTACCTGCCTGTTTGCCATGAAGATGAACGGCCCTGCCGTATCTTCCGGTATGGGTACTTGCGGTTTGGTGGGGCAAATCGGCGTCTACACGGGCTGGCTTACGGATATTGCCGAAGGAGCCAAAATGTCGATCACGGCATGGGATTGGATCGGTTTGATACTGATCTGCTTTATTTTGCCGGCTGTTCTAAGTGTGGTATTCTGCGAGGCTTTGAAAAAGATAGGATGGATCAAAGAAGGAGATCTGACTTTGGAATAATTATCATAAAAGAAGCCATACTAGCATACATAAAAACAGCGAAGGCTCGTACAGTGCCCAGATTGATTTTCGGGAGTGAAGCGGACGACGGAGCGGAACTATAAATAGGAGGGTAGAACATGAAAGATCTCTTACTGGTGATTGATATGCAGAATGCCTATCTTCCGGGGCAGCCCTGGGCGTGCCCGTCCATGCCCTCTGCCCTTTCCCAGGTACAAAAGCTTCTGGATGCTTCCGCCTGCAGGAATGCTTATGACGCTGTCTTTACCAGGTGTATCGCGTCAGAGCATCCCGCGGGCTGTTGGAAGCAGTATAATCAGAAAAACGCCTGTATAAAAAAAGACCCCTTCCTGAATCAGATCGTGCCCCAGCTGCAGCCGTATCTGTTGGAGTGGCCTTTTTATGATAAATATACTTATTCTGCCTGTTCCATCCCTCAGCTTATGGAGCGGCTTTCTTCTTATAGGCAAGTATTGCTTGCGGGTGTGGTGGCAGAGTGCTGTGTACTTTCCACCGCCGAAGGGCTGATTGATGCAGGCGTCCATGTACTTTATTTAAAAGACGCCGTAGCGGGACAGGACGGTGCGTTCGAGCAGATGGTCTGTCGGCTGATGGAACGCTTTGTCCCCGTTCATACGCAGGTCGCTACCGCGCGGGATTATCTGTCCTCGCTGCAATTTTGATTTATGCTCTTCGGATACACTGCTTTTTATCTGCATCTTCCGGCATGGGGGTAAGCGGCGGCATGGCGGCAATCGCCCGATAAGCGGCGTATCCTCTGGTAGCGCCGGTCACTGCGTCGGAAAATGCGGCAGAATGTGCTTCTGTCTGCGTCTTGATTGCCTGTTCTTCGTCGAGGATGGACTCCGAAGCCCGAAGTGTCTGCGCCTGCATTTCCATAATACGGGCTTCCGCCAGTTGGATCTCGACAATTTTTTCTATCTGCGCAATCGTTTCTTCTGCTTCTTTGTCAATATCCTGTCCGATTTCTTTTTCCATAGTTTCCTCCTGTCAGGCATGTCTATATACTATATTAATATATCGGCGCAGAAGTAAGATTTCATAATAAAAAGCAATAAGCAAGCCGATAAGCCGGGTTATGTCGTTGGACAATCATCTATCTCGACGTGCTGTTGCCAGCACGCTCTAGCAACCTACCTGAAGCTGGCGGGCCACCATATGCTTCCGCTTGGTCTTGCTTCGGATGGGGTTTACATGTGCCCCGTCTGTTACCAGACGGGCGGTAGTCTCTTACACTGCCTTTCCACCCTTACCAGGGACGTCCCTGGCGGTTTATTTCTGTTGCACTGGCCTTGGAGTCGCCTCCACCGGACGTTATCCGGCATCCT
>CAJUMT010000183.1 GCA_910587495.1 uncultured Lachnospiraceae bacterium
TCCTTATCAGGAGAACTCAAATTCCATAGACACAAAATTATTTACGCCCTCAATACAATATAAGTAAAAAGCCCACTGTTTTCCACAATGAGCTTTTTATTCTACGAAAGTGTTTCTTCTTTTTCTTTAATAATATGTATAATCTCATCAGGATCTTTTGCCTTCATCAGACTTCCCAGCACTGCTTTATCCTGGATAATCTCTACGATCCGCTGGAGCTGATCGATGTGCGCGTTGGGATCCACCACTGCCAGCATAAATACCACCTGAACGCCCACAGTCTCATCATCTGTGCCCATCTGCACGAAAGTGACCGGGCTGTTCAATGTAGCAATAGCGATTCCTACTTTATTCACATGCTCTACGCTGGTATGCGGAATCGCAACGCCGATGCCGTCCACATCCAGCCCTGTGGGAAATTCCTCCTCGCGGACAATAAGCGCATCCACATACGATTCTTTAACATAACCTTCTTTTACAACAACTGATCCCAGTTTCTTCAGCACCTCTTTATTTTCCGCTGCATCCAGCCCGGTAACAATAAGCGAACTGTCCAATGCTTCCCAAATCATATACTGCCTCCTATTATAGTTCCGCTTCAGCCACTCACAGCGCCCCTGTATCTGGAAGAATTTCGGCTCGCAAAAAGCATACGTCCCGAAATCCTTCCGGGCGCTGTTCGGGCTTCCGCTGTTTTATATATTTTTCACGCGCGCCCTGCGCTTCCCAGATTATCGATTCGTTTCATCACCAGCCGTTTTACTCTTTCACGGCCTGCTTTGTTATATTTTTTCGGATCATAGACGTCCGGGTCTGTTTTCATCACTTCTTTTACACCGTCGCTGAACGCAACCCGTAATTCTGTCGCATAGTTGACTTTGCAGATTCCCCGCCTGACTGCTTCCGCGACCGTAGCGTCCGGTACGCCGGATGTTCCATGGAGCACCAGCGGAATCTCAACAAACACCCGGATCTTACTGAGCCGCTCTAAGTCTACACACGGTTCCCCTTTATAAAAGCCATGCGCCGTCCCGATTCCCACCGCAAGCGAATCAACCCCGGTTCTGCGCACAAATTCTGCCGCCTCCTGCGGATCTGTATACGGGCTGTCCCCTACAACTACCAGGTCATCTTCTTTACCGCCGACTTTTCCCAGTTCCGCCTCCACCGGAACGCCTGCCGCATGGCAGACTTCAGAAACTGACTGGCTGAGCGCGACATTTTCTTCAAAAGACAGTTTGGAACCGTCGATCATGATAGAGGTATAGCCTGCGCGAAAAGCTCTCATAGCCAGCGCAAAGGAATCTCCATGGTCCAGATGCATGACTACGGGAACTTTCGCCTTTTCCGCTGCGGTTTGGACATTTGCGAAGAAATATGCCTCATCCGCATATTTTAAAGTTCCTGGCGTAGTCTGTAAAATGACCGGCGCATGCAGTTCATCCGCCGCCGCCACCACCGCCTGAACCATCTCCATATTTTCCACATTAAACGCACCTACGGCATAACCGTTTTTCTGCGCGTCCAGCAATAATTCTTTGCTTGTCACCAGCGCCATATCAGGACACCCGCTTTCCTGAAGACGCCCGCATAATCTGCGCGTCTGTTTCATACCCTGCCGCATATTCATAGTCATACAGGAATTGAAGGACCGCGTCCTGCACCAGCGCTTTGGGGTCCGCGCCCAGGCTGCCTGTGCGCACTTTATCAAACTGAAGCGGCATGTACTGATGAAGCATATTCATGGGGATCTTGTATTTTCTCAGATTGTCAAACAGTTTGTCGATAGCCGCCACGACTTTTTTGTCTCCCATATAATAGCGGGCACGGTCTGAAAAACTGTATTTCCTTGCCAGTGCAAGCTCTTTTAAATTGCCGTGATAGTGCTTCTGCCAGTTGCCTGGTTCATCTGTCATCACATGTTCCAGCGTCTCGATCAGATAGGCCTGTTCCTCTGCAGGCACCAGTTCCTTTTCCATCATACTAAGCGCAAATACCGCTTCCCGCATCGCATAGGTCAGGGACGGGCCGACTTTCAGTATGCAGATACCGTCTACCACCATATCCCGCAGGCTTTCCGCACTCTGGTAGTCCGTGGAATGCCCCTCAAATACCACTTCCGGATATTTTTTAACCGCTCTGTCAAAGCTTTGGCCGCTTTGCTGTCATACAAGAATACCTGATCGTCTCCAAATTCCACCCCCGGCTGTACGACGACTGCGATGACATCTTTCCAGCCGTCCTCCGCGCCTGCTTCCTTGAACATCCGTCTGTATGTATTGACCGTATCTTCAAAGGCTTCCGGGCTGGTAACCGTGAGCGTATCTTCCGCCTCCTGCGCGCCTCCGGGAATCGGGACCTCCGATCCGATAATAAATACGGGCCGCACCGCTTCGGGATTTTCCTTAAGCAAATCCTCATACGCTTTCATACACACTTTGTACAGCCGCACGCCCCGTCTAGCGATTGTCTCCGTGGAAAGAAGCCCCTCCGGGTCGTCCGCGACTTTCATGCTGGTGTCCAGATGAATCTTTGTAAATCCTGCTCGGGCGTACTGATAGACCAGCTCTTGCGCGTTTTCCATCGCCTCTTTTTCCGGCAGGTTCTGCCAGGTCAAAGGTCCTAAATGGTCGCCGGCAAGGATGATCAGTTCCTGGGGGCAGCCGATTTTCTTTGCCATGTCAAGTACAAATTTATAATAATCCGCGGGTTTCATGCCGGTATATCCGCCAAACTGGTTCACCTGATTGGCAGTCGCTTCGATCAGCGTCGGAAGCCCTGTCTCTTTTGCCCTTAACAAAATTTCCTCAATGACCAGTTCGTTGGCCGTACAATAAGATGGAATACCGATCTTTTCGCCGCTACGGCGGCGATCCATCATGACCTGCATGGGATTTTTTCTTGTATTCATATCACACCTCCGAATCAATCAGTATCTTGCCCTTCACAGCGCCGGGCGTTTTATACAGTTCAAACGCTTCTGCGATGTCTTTTAAAGGCATCTTTTTGAAGATAAAAGAATCGTCCATCTTAAGTTCCCCTGTGTGAAAATAGTGCGCCACCAAAGACCACTCATGTCCGGGGAAGGGCGCGCTGTAGCTCATCCACGAGCCGGTCATCGTAAATTCCTTACGGTTAATATTTTCCCAATCTTCCACTAAGAAAGAAAGCTCTTTGGTCGGCGTCCCCACAAAGCAGACCTGGGCTTTATTTGCTGCCAGTTTAAACGCCATTTTCATGGTAATGACATTTCCCGCCGTCTCATAGACATAATCAAATCCTTTTCCGTTTGTAAGCGCCATGGCCTTCTCCATAAAATCCGGTTCCAGCGTATTGATGCCGGCATCCGCTCCCAGCCGTTCTCCCAGCTGCAGCCGTTCATCGGCAATATCGAACACCACCGCCTTCCTGGCGCCGTAGATCTTCGCCCACTGCATCACGAACATGCCGATGGTACCGCCGCCTAAGACTGCCACTGTCATTCCGCCTCTGTAATCCAGGCGCTCCAAACCATGCAGCGCCACCGTGGCAGGCTCAAAGAGCGCGCCTTCTTCAAAACTGACTTCTTCAGAAAACCGGCATACATTCCGTTCTGGTACAGTCACATATTCCGCAAAACTCCCAAATTCCCGGGAACCGATAAAACTGTAATGCTTACAGAGGGAATAATTTCCCTTCTGGCAGTCTTCGCATTCCATACAGGGAACGAGCGGGATTCCTGCCACCCGGTCTCCCGGCCTGACCGAAGTCACGCCTTCTCCCACTTCCTCTACTACGCCTGAGAACTCATGCCCCAGCACATTAGGAAAATAATGGCAGGCGTCTCCATTGACGCGTGGAACATCCGAGCCGCAGATACCGGTATATTTCACTTTCACCAGCACTTTTCCCGGTTTGACTATGGGTTTTTCTATATCATCATAACGAATATCATTCTTTGCATAAACAACGCCAGCTTTCACGTTATACACCTCCTATTATAATTCCGCTGTTATTAAAATTCTGTGTCTTCCGCAGCCTGTTCTGCCGCGCGCTTTTTGGAATGCAGAACCGCAAAGACCATACAAACCACATAAACGGCTGCCACCAGGATCATCCCGAAAATATTTTCCTGGGTAAACAGATTGGTAAATATATAGGTGATAGGGCATCCGCCTTGATCCATAGCAGCCACAACGCTGCCGACCTGGGCGCTGCCTGTGGATACGGCCAACTGCGTAGTCCACGCCACCGTCTGGTTGGTGATTAAGAGTGTCACGATCATGATCACGCTGCCGGAAATCAGGCTGCGGAACAGGTTTCCCTTATGTACGCCGACCGCAATAGCTATGAAGAAGCCGATGGTCGCCAGGTCGCCGAAGGGCAGAACCGTGTTGCCCGGAAGGATGACTGCAAAGAGCAGGGTCAGGGGAATGAAAATCAGTCCCGCAGATACGACCGTCGGATCTCCCAGAAGGATCGCCGGATCAAGGCCGATGTAAAATTCCGCACCGTTGAACTTCGCGTTCATCAATTCCTTTGCTCGCTCGGTCAGCGGCATTAGGCCTTCCATGATACATTTGACGATCTTCGGCATCAGCACCATAACGGCAGACATCTTGATACCAAGAGGCAGCGCGCCCTGCGCATCATATCCTGCAAGAAAACCGATGACTGTGCCGAGGATTCCGCCGATGACCACCGGCTCCGCCAGGACGCCCACCTTTTCCTGAAGAGTATCCGCAGTCAGGTCAATCTTATTAAGGCCCGGAATCCGGTCGATAACCCAGTCAACCATACAGGCAAAAGGCGCCATATAAGCCGAAGTGCCGTGCGGGGATGTCAGGCCGTCCAGTTCAAAATAATCTGTCAGGATCGGCGCCCACAAGTCTCCCAGTTTATAAGAAATCGCCGCGTGAATGACCACGCCCAAGATACCGATGGCAAAATTGCCGGTAACCGCGTAGGCAATCGCCCCTGTAAATGTCATGTGCCAGATATTCCATACATCCACGTTGACGGTTTTGGTCATTTTCAGAAGAAGCATCAGGCCGGAACGAACCGCCTTTCCTACTTTGATTCCGATTGCGATACTGATGATCGCAATGACTATGGGAAGCATAACCGATACACCCATATCTATTACATAATTGATTACATTTGCTGCCGCATTTAACATATAGATTCTCCTATTGAGGCCCTGGCATCTGCCTTTCTCAGGACGAGAAAGGCAGATGCTGTTTTTTAGTTCCCTGTACCTGTTACTGTGCTTCTTTGAGCACTTTCAGGATCGCCGCCTTTGTCTCTTCCAGTTTTACGCCGGAAATAAAGGGCATACCGGATATCAGCGGTACTCCGTAATCGCGCTTCACTTTGGAAGTCGGCACGATCAGTACCGTGTTGGAGTCCAGATTAGATGCAATCTCGGAGATCCGGATCTGGCAGATCTCAATGTCGATTCCGTTTTCCTTTGCCAGCTCCACCACCTTGTTTGCTGCGATTGTGGAAGTTGCCACTGCGCCGCCGCATGCGACGATTACTTTTTTCTTAGCCATGATATGTAGTCTCCTTTTCTTGCTGTTTGATATTTGAATTTGAATCAGTTGTTTTCGGGTTTCGGAAAGATTGTTTTATCGATAAATTGTTCTTCCTTTGTTATGGCTATACTTTAACACAGCTCCGGATAGAAAAACAGTCAAGAGCCTTTCACAGTTTTTGAAAGGAATCCGATTGGTCAGGAGGATTTCACGGTTTTGTGAAACCACCGGTCGAATGCCCATAAAAAACGTATGCCATGACCGATTCTGTCAAAGCATACGCTTTTTTAAACTCCTACTGTATATTCATACTGTTCTATAATCGCTGCCGCTTCCTGCGGACTCTTTGCCTTTCTTAGCGCATCTTTAAAAGAAGGATTACCCAGCATATTGACCAGATTAAAAAATGCTTTTAGATGCATCTTGTGATCTACCGCGCTCAGACAGCAGACAAATTCCACCGGGTCAAATTCTTCGGCGCCAAAATCCACCGGCGGATCAATGCGGATCAGGTTCATCCCCACCTTGATGCTCCCCTGCTCCAGTCCCTCGTGCGGCACGGCGAAGCCCGGAGACAGCACCACATAGGGACCGTTTTCCTTTATGTTCGCGATCATTGCGCCAATATAGCGCTTTTCTATGTAACCGGCTTCCAGAAGCTTCTTTGCCGACTGGTATACGGCATCTTTCCAGTCTGCGCAGTGTACATTAAGCTGGATATGGTCGGGTGGCAGAAGATGATGCAGATACGGCGCGAAAATCTCCTCATCCGCTTCCTGGGACTGATTAAAATAGTCCCTGACTACACGGCGCACTTCCTTATAAAGTTCCGGCGCCTGTTTCGGTATTTTTTCATAAATCACAGGCTTTAAAAGTTTCAAAAGCCCTTTGGCGGAAACTGCCCTTTCCTCAATGCGGGACGGCTGGTTGCGGCTGTTGCGCAGTGTATCAATCTTATTGCCTACCCGGATATAGTCCTCGTCGCCAAACATGGGCGATACGACCACATGATCCAGACGGCACTGCTTGAGCGGAATCGTCGAAATAATAAAATCCGCTTTCTCTTCCGTGATATTTCTTGCTTCATGCGCCGAAAGGACTTCCACCACCTGGAAATTAAAGTGTTTTTTCAGTTTTTCCATCAAAAGTTGAGAAGTCCCGATCCCTGCATGGCAGACTACCACCACATGAAATACAATTTCCCGGTTCTTCTTCCGCTCCAGCGCCGCGCAGACATGGATGGTGATATACATGATCTCCGCTTCTGTAAAAGGCCGGTTATAATATTGGCGCAGCACCGGCAGATGGTTTTTGACCGCCGTATGAATGTCCGGGTTATCTTCCATAATCTCGCGGATTTCCTCCGTTTCTGGAAAGAACGGCGCTTCCTGCTTCAGCACAGACTCCAGATGGTTGGACAGATTTTCAAAAAAATCATAGTCCATATTCAGATCCAATTCCAGTTCCTCAGAAA
>CAJUMT010000184.1 GCA_910587495.1 uncultured Lachnospiraceae bacterium
AAGTAGCAGTCTCCGTATTGCGGAGCATAAAGTCCTTCAGCGGGACAGTCATTCTCTCAATAGCCTCTTCCTGGGTCATCTCCCCCCGTTTATAGGGCTGGTATGCCTCCTCGTTGATCTCGCTGATCACAGGACTCATAATATACAGTGTCAAAAACAATGCAATGCCTACCAGTACCATGTTGGGCGGTGACTGCTGAACGCCCATGGCATTCCTCGTAAAAGAAAGTATGATGATCGTCCGGGTAAAGGAAGTCATCATAACTACTATAGAAGGCAGCAAAGCCGCCAGGGTAAGCATATATACCAACTCAAGCGTGGGGACAGTCCCACCGTTTAACTGTGTCAAAAGATCGCTCATCTGTCTACTCCGTCTTTATCCTTACGGTGCGTCAGATATTTCTCCAATAAAATCTGAAAGGAAGGCAGTTCCCCGTCTTCCGGCACAGGCGGCATGTCCGCCTCGAAATCGCCTTCCACCTCTGCCAGAAGCTGTATACCGGCCTGGCTAACACCGATCAGATAGTTATGCTCCCCTACTTTCAGCAGAAGAATCCTTTTATCCTGCCCCACCTGTATGGATTCTATCATATGCAGATTGGCGGAACAGGAACTTTTTGTCCACCGTTTTCCAAGCATACGGCTGCACCAGTACGCCAGGAGCAGCACGCCGAGTACGGTAAGCACCGCACGGAACAATGTCAAACCAGCTGTCATCATAAGGTCTCTGCAAGTACTTCTTTAGAAACAATCTCTGTAATACGGATACCAAAGTTATCTTCTACAACAACTATGTCTCCTCTTGCAATACACTGTCCATTGACAAAAAGGTCTACCTGTTCTCCTGCCATCTTATCCAAAACAACCAGAGTACCCTGGGTAAATTCAAGAATATCGCGGACAAGACGCTTGGTTCTGCCGATCTCTACAGATACTTCCAGCGGAACCTTAAGCAGCATCTCCTGATTCGTCTTCTCCTCCACGCCTTCCTGTCCGTCGTCATTTAACTGGTCGGATGAAAGGGGACGAATAATGGAATTGCTTAAATTCGCAGGTTCCGGCGCTTTGGGAGCCGGCTGCTTCATCATCTCGATCATCTGCATCTGGGTTTGCTGCATCTGGCTTAAAAGCTGCATCATAACAGGGTCCATGGCCGGATACGGCGGATAATACGGCTGCTGCGCCTGGGCTGCCCCCATCTGCTGCGTTGGAGCCGATGTTGGCTGTACTTCCGGAGCCGGCGTTGGCTGTACCTCCGGAGTCGGCATTGGCTGTACCTCCGGAACCGGTTGACTGACCGGCTCGGCTGCAGGCGCGTTCTGCATGGACGCTATCATCGCATCCATCTCTTCCTGAGACATCTGTCCGCTTCCGGTATCTGTCTCTGGAGCCGGCGCTTCCGCCCCCCCCTGCATGGACGCTATCATCGCATCCATCTCTTCCTGCGACATCTGCCCGCTTCCGGTGTCTGTCTCGGGTGCCGTCTCTTCCGGCGCGGATTCGACCGTTTTTTCTTCATCATCTCCGCCCAGTCCAAAGGGAAGCAGCAGACGCTTCGCCAGACGAACAGGCATGATATTCATAAATTCACTGTTCAGTCTGTCTTCTATCTCCAGGCGGAAACGGACGACAACCATACCTTCTGCTTCTGTAAAATACTGATCTTTAAAATCTTCCGGCTCACCTACCGGGAAAGACTTGGGTGTCGAAATATTAACGACCATTCCCAGAAATTCTGACAGCGCCGTTGCAGAAGCTCCCATCATCTGGTTCATAATCTCGCAGATTGCGCTGATATGGATCTCGCTTAACTCGACTTCCACACCGGACAAGTCTTCTCCCATCAGCATACCTACGATCACCTGCACATCCTCACGTCTGAATATCATGACGTTCCGACCGTCCAGGCCCTCTACATAGGCGATCTCAACGCCGATCGCCGGTTCCAGCCGCTTAAATTCAAACTCTTCCCGGGTCTGGACCGTTACTTTAGGCGTTGTGATGTCCACCTTCGTACCCAGCATTGTAGAAACTGCTGTTGCCGAAGATCCGAGACTGATATTCATGATCTCGCCAAGGGCATCTATTTCCATTTCATTAAAGCTGTTAGCGCCCATTTTCTAATCTCCTTTTGTCCATATTTAATCAGATAGGAATTACTTTCCGATCTCTAATGCCTTTGACGCCATCTGCTTCAGTGCATTCAATGCTGTGATATTTGCATCATAAGCCCTGGTGGCCGCCATGGAATCAGCCGTTTCTTTTATGATGTCCACATTGGGCATCTCCACAAAGCCGTCCTCGTCGGCGTCCGGATGTCCCGGATTATATACAATCTTCATCTCTCTGTCGTCTTCAATGATGTCAGCAACGCGCACACCTACATTGCGGCTGTTGATGCCCCTTCCCTGAGAAGCGTTACGCATGGCTTCCTGAAATGTGCCGGAACCGTAACTTTCAAAGACCACATCTTTTCTGCGGTAAGCTCCGCCGTTCTCAGTCCTTGTGGTGTCCATATTAGTAATGTTCTCTGCGGCAATATCCATTCTAAGGCGCTGTGCGCTTAAACCGGATGCGCAGATATCAAATGAACTTAAAAAAGCCATCTTACATCCTCCTGCCCGGACTTATTGTCCTAAAACTTTCTGCGCCGTAGCAACTACACGCTCTGCCTCAAAAGGTTTCACAATAAAGTCCGCAGCACCGGACTGGATTGCCTCAAGCACCATGGCCTGTTGCCCCATTGCGGTACACATAACAATCTTAGCGTCAGGATGGTTTTCTTTAATCTTTTTAAGCGCCTGCAATCCGTCCATATTAGGCATGGTAATATCCATAAATACCATATCCGGATTCTCTTCGTCATACTTCTTGACAGCCTCGGCGCCATCCTGTGCCTCTACAAAATTGTCATACCCGCTTTTGGATAAAGTGTTTTTGACCATCATTCTCATAAATGCAGCATCATCAACCAGCATAATCTTTGCCATTGTTTTTTCCTCTCTCTTTCTGGAATTTATTTATTTTTGTAATTTATTCAGATGCGACCGTCTCCGGTTCTGCCTCCAGGCTCATCTCAGTTATACTGTCTTCTTCCTCTTCCTCATAGAGCCGTTGGCTGATCCGCACCGCCACATTCTTTTTATATATACCCATCTTCCCGGAAAACCAGGCCTGCCTGCCAATAAACAACTTCACATCCCTGTCTTTTGGCTTGCTCATATCAATGACATCTCCTGCTTTCAGATGGTAAATATCATTCAGGTCGAGGGACACCGTACCAAGCTGGCCGGTGATCGGAAGCATGGTATCCCGAAGATTTTCCAGGATAATATCCCCGTTATCTTCATAAGCATAGCCTCTTGCAATATGTTTGCGGGTATCGATCGTCTGGAAAATGCTCTCTAAGAGCGTACCCGGCATACAGATACGGATCTGCTCCATGGCAAGTCCCGAAACGTCTACATTCAGTATAATGATCGCCACGGTTTCGTCGAGGCCTACCTCCTGCATCATACTGGGATTATCTTCAATCCGGCGAATAGAAAATTCCATGCTTATATAATTGGCAAACCCATCTTTTAACGCCTGGATCAGATAGGTCAGGATCCTTTTGTACAACGCAAGCTCTACATCCGAGTAGCGGTACTCATCCTTTACTTTAATGACCCCTTCTCCTCCGCCCAGCATACGGTCTACCAGCGTAATAACCAGGCCGGGAGAAACATATATCATGAGCGAAACCATATTTTTATTATAGTCCTGGATCGTGGCATCCACTAAAGTGACCGCGTCATTTTCACGCAGAGAGTTTACATATTCATAGTAACGCCGCTCCTGCACTTCGCGCACAGTAATATCGGTCATTACCCTGAACACGCCGTTGATCTGCGAAGTTATGATCCGCGCATAATTTTCAAATACGCTGGTCAAAATCTTCATCTTGTCCTTTGTAAATTTCCTAGGACTGTAAAAATCGTACTTACTGTACTTGACTTCTTCTTTTTTTACAACCGTGCTTTCTTTTTTCTCAGTTTTTTCCGGCTGCGCTGCGCCCCCCGACTGCATGGACTTTAAAAGCGCGTCGATCTCGCTTTGGGACAATACATCTGCCATCTAAAAGCCACCTTTTCTCAATTGTTATTCTGCCGGCGCAGCATCCACAGGTTCCTGTGCAGTATCCGGAGGATTTATTTCTTCTTCCGGAACCGTGCTGGCAGCTCCTTCCATATTTCCACCGACCGGGCTGAACGGATCGTCCTCGGTCATTGTACCGGTAACTGTCACCGACCCCGCGTTCAGACTGTCGTAATAATCATTATAATAATCATTCATGGATTTTATGTCAGTTCCGCTGTCTATGATCAGAAATTCAACCCTGCGGTTCTTTGCCCTTCCTTCTTCTGTATCACTGTCGTCTACAGAACGGTACATACCATAGCTTAAGCCTACCAGTTTGCTGGGGTCGATCACGTCTTTTTTCTCAACATACGCCGCCACCTCCGCAGAACGCATGGCAGACAATACCCGGTCTGTCTGTATATCGTTAATTTCGCTGGCCTGGGCCGTGTGCCCCATAATATCAATCTGGGCGATGTGTTCGTTATAAGGAGCAATCACATCGCAAAATATATCCAGGATCGCTTTTGCCTCATCCGTCAGCACGGAACTATCGCCGCCAAAAAAGGCCTGGTTCTCAAAAACAAGGAATGTATAATCTTCCTGCCTGGATATGTTCACGCCGTCGATCCCCGCAGCCGTAAGAGCCTCCATCAGGGCAACATACAGATTGTCCATATTCTCGGGATCCTGGATCTGTTCGTCCATCTCCAGGTTGCCGGATACGTCATATTCACCTTCGGAAAGCTCCTCATTGATCGCGATCTGCGGCGTATCACCGGAATTTGGGAAAATACTTTTTACAAAGACTTCCCACTTCTGCTGGTCTAAACTCGACATGGAATAAAGCATAACAAAGAAACACAAAAGAAGCGTGACCATATCGCCGTATGTATCCATCCAGCTTCCGCAATCGCCGTCGCCGCCTGTCCTCTTTCTTGCCATATTACTCTCCACCGCCTCCCGATTTCTCTGCTTTAAGCAAAAGTTTCTTCTGCTGGGACTGTTTCATACATGAGAGCAGGTGCTCTCTTAAGATTTTCGGATTATCTCCCGCCTGGATTCCCATGACGCCTTCAATGACGGTCATGCAGTACAGTTCTTCCTCACTCTGACGGATACGAAGTTTTTTCGCAATAGGCTGAAGGATAACATTGGCAAACGCACTGCCGTAGAAAGTGGTAATCAACGCCACGGACATATCCTGCCCCAAACTGCTGGCTCCGCCGCCGCCGTCCAGGTTCAAACCCTTTAACATATTGATCAAACCAATCAAAGTACCGATCATACCAAAGGCAGGCGCATAAGAAGACGCTTTCTCATACAGGCCGGCCGCCTCGTCATGTCTGGCCGCCATGTCGTCCATCTGCTTTTCCAGATTATTCCTCACTTTATCCGGATCACTGGCATCCACAATCATCAAAATGCTCTGCTTTAAGAAAGGCTCTTTTAATTCCTCCGACTTTTCTTCCAATGCCAGAAGGCCGCTCTGTCTGGCAAGCATGGCCAGATCCACAAGCTGATCCACTACTTTCGGAATATCATATTTTTTCCCGCGTGTCAATAACAGAAAGTGTTTTGGCACATCTTTTAATATACGAAACGGGTAACTGGATATAACTGCCCCAATCGTACCCCCGATTACGATGGCTATACTTTGGGGGTCCCAGAAATTGCCTAGCTTATCGATTTTAATACCCCATACGATAAGCACTGCGCACACTATAAGGCCAATAGGTGTTGATAAGTCCACTGTTCTTCTCTCCTCACAATCAAGTCTTTCGTAAACCGCCTGCTCCGAAAATTAATTTCCCGAAGCAAAACAGCCGCCGAAAAACGTCCGTATCTGCTCTATCACTGAATCCGGTGTATCTTTCACCAGATAATAGTCGCCGTTCATCATTTTAATCTTCGTCTCCGGTATGGATTCCATACCCTGGATCTGTATAAGATTCAGATACAGAACTTCGCCGTTTAACCGTACTACTTTTATCATCTCTCTGCCTCCGATCTTCTCAGGGCGGGTTGTAGCAAAATCAGGAGGGAAGCCGTCCTGATTACGGCCTCCTTCCCTTGCAATCCTGTCCTTGCGCGCCTGGCGGGCCCGATCCATAATCTCCTGGTCCGCACTGCGCCGCCGTCGCCTAAACATTAGCGTTTCATATTGATGAGTTCGTTCAATATCTCATCGCTGACCGTGATAATCTTGGAATTGGCCTGGAAGCCTCTCTCCGCCATGATCATCTCCGAAAACTCTACTGCCATATCCACATTGGACGCCTCCAAGTAGCCCGGCATAAGGGTGGCGCGGTTGGTTCCGGGGGTGTCAGCGCTGCAGACACCCGTGTTATCGCTTTCGGATGCTTTGTAGTAATTGCTTCCGTCTTTCGTCAGACCCTCCTGGTTCTGGAAGGTGACGATTGCAACAGTTCCGATGGTAAATGTACCGCTCTTCGTCACCGGATTGCCCTGGGCGTCCGTTCCCTCATATGTCAGCGTAGCTTCGATATTACCCATCTTATTAATTTTTATACCGTCTGCCTGAAGGGCCTGATCGTCTCCCACAGTAGTAGAATAAGTAAATGTCACCGGGTCTCCCGCATTTGCCGGTTCCACCACTGTTTGGGGAATACGCAAAGGCACCAGCTGCCTGCTGTCATTCAGACCGTTCGCATTCAAATAACCGTATACAAAATTACCCTGACCGTCTACAATATAACCGTTGCTGTCTACCTTGAACTGGCCTACCCTGGTAAAATAGATCGGAAGAG
>CAJUMT010000185.1:0-2403 GCA_910587495.1 uncultured Lachnospiraceae bacterium
ATCATACAGGTTTGCTCCAGTTTTGTATAGGTACCCACTATCTACCGTTTACTTTCAAACTTCTTATTAAAAGATAATCGAATAAAAACTTTACACCTTTTTATCCTATCTGTTATTATATCAAAATCCTCCGTTGGCCAACAATCAACCAACCGTATAAGTAATCATATCCCATGGAAATCAATGTTATGCAACACATGATCTTCCATGGGATATTTTTTACAGATCTATGTCGAAGCTGCGCCCTTTATTCCTGCACAGTAATCGGCATTGTCACTTTGCCTGTGAAATTACCTTTGCCTTTTATGATAATCTGCGGTTCTCCTTTTGACGTTTTCTTATAGTTTTTATAGGAAAGGGTATAATCTTTTCCTTTGATCAGCTTCTTTCCGTCAAAAGTCAGTTCCGGCTCCGGTTTGATCTGCCCGTCATTGTCATAAATGCCCTTAATCTCTTCCAGGCCGCCCAGGCGCTTATCGTCTGCTTTCAATTTATACGCCTGGATTTTAAATGTCTTTTTGACAACGCCGGAATATGCTCCGATTCCTGTGATCGTAATCGTTGCTTTGCCCGCATTCTTATTTTTGGAATATTTTACTGTATAGTCCTCGTTTTCTTTCAGTACTTCGTCGGTGCCTTTCAGAGTTATCTTCATATTCATCTGCTTTTGTGAACTACCGTTGTAAGTACAGGAGGATATACCTGTTACCTTTGTTCTGCTAAGCGCGGTGCCGGTAATCTTAAACGTGACTCTTTTTGTCCCTACATAGCCGCTGCTCTCAACTCCTGTAATCACCGCCGTCGCAGTCCCGATTCTCTTATTGTTTTTATAGGTGACGGTATAGTTTGTTCCTAATTTCAACTCTTTTTTACCTGCTTTAACCTGTAACTCATTATCTGGTTCAACAGGTTGGCCGTCATTGTATTTCTGTGCGGGAATCTTTACCTTTACTTTGGACATCGGCGTGCCGTTTATGATCTTTAGGCTGGCTTTTATGGTTCCGGCAAAATTGCCCTTGCCTTTTATGGTAATCGGATAAGTGCCGATCGCCGTGTAATCCCCGGAGCCGTCATAAGACACTGTGAAATCTTTTTTGTTCTTCAGCGTTTTACCGTTATATGTGACAGTCGGGATAAGTTTATCCTGTCTCTTCCCCTGTTTATAAACCGTTACTACGTCTTCTGCCAGGACGCCGTTTGCTCTGCCAAGATCCACCGGATTTATAGAAAATTTATGCCCTTCTTTGAATCCTTTATAATTTCCTTTCCCTGTGACTATCACTTCAGGATTTTTTGTGCCAGTGGCATTTTTATTGTTCTTATAGCTTACGGTATACTCAAGCCCCTCTTCCAGCCTGCGCTCTCCGTCATAAACCCTGACCCGTTGTGTGATGGCCTGTCCTGTATAGGTAGCGTCTTTTATGCCTGCCACCCAGACCTCGGACGGTTCTTTGTCAGGCGAGGACATATCGTCTTCCAATATTCCGTCATATGTATCGTCCAGATCCCATCCGGCGTAAAGGATCGTATCCTCATCCACCGTATCTTTGGCAAAATTCCAGGGTTCTATGCATGCGGCCTCTTTATACCAGCCGGTAAACAGATAGCCTATTGCCTGGGGCGCAGCCGGTTCATTGATTTTACTTCCCGAACGCACACCTGTAAGATCCGGGATCTTAGTGCCGCGCTCCTGCAGATCGAAAGATACGGTATAAGTATCCTCCTGCCCCTGCTCCTGCACCTTGACCTGGCATATGGCGGTCTTGCCGCCCTCTTCTGTCGTCACGGTAATCTGCGCCGTCCCAAAGCCTTTCAGCGTTACAAGTCCTTGATCGTCTACAGAAGCAACATCTTCATTGTCCGACACATATGTTACTTTCTTGTTCCGCGCTATGGCAGGGATAACCGTGGCTCGCAGCTGGATCTGTTCACCGATCGCCGCCTGCCCTGTCCTGATGATAGATTCCGGTGTAACCGAAACGCCGGACACAGAGAAATCCAGTTCATTAATATCTTTAAACGGAATCTTTTTGCTGTTGGCATAAGTTTCCGCCGGAGAATTTTTCGTGCCGTAAATCACGGCTTTGGGACAGTTATCTACCGCGTTTTCATGGATGTTAGTAACATCCGCCGGGATACATAATATTTCCAGCTTCGGGTCATTAGAAAACGTATAATCGTGTATTTCTCTTACGCGCGCGGGCAGGGACACAAGCGTAAGCTCTGGGCAGTTCCCGAACGTATTATAAGAAGGATACGCGCCTGACGACATTATCTTAAGCAGGACCTCCCCTTCCTCAAAGACCACTTGCCCAAGGTATGCGCAGCCATAAAACGCGCCTTGACCTATACTTTCCACGCTTCCGGGGATCGTCAGTACGCCCGGCTCGATATCTGTTTTCT
>CAJUMT010000185.1:2503-6847 GCA_910587495.1 uncultured Lachnospiraceae bacterium
CGGGGATCGTCAACACACCCGGTTCAATATCTATTTTCCTTTCGCCGAAATTTACGCCTGAAAACGCAAACTCGCCGATCGTTTTAAGCGTATTTGGAAAGGCAATGCTTTTTATATTAGTGCATTTTTCAAAGGCTGACCTGCCGATCTCTGTCAGATTGCCCGGCAATTGCACGCTCTCTATTGTATTTTTGCCTTTAAATACATCATTGGCAATTTTCGTAACGGTTTCTGGAATCACAATCTCAGTCGCTGAACCGGTATATTGTTTCAGGACTCCGTCTTCAATGACAAAATCGTTTTCGCCTGCAGCATCCAGCACATGCCCGCTGTCTTCTTCCGGCTGCAGGGCAGCTTCTTCATTGTCCGCCGTATCCGGCAGTACATTTGCATCTTCCTGCAAAGCTTCCGACGGTTCCTCTTCTAAAATTTCAGGCAGTTCTTCTTCCGAAATTTCAGACGTCACATCTTCTGGAATCTCCGACGGTTCTTCTTCCAATGGATCATCTGTACTGTTTGTATCATTTACATATATATCATCCGGCAGTTCAGATGAGGAAGCCGCCATCACTGCCGTCCCGTTATTTCCTGCCAATACAGAAATACATAAAAGGCCTGCTAAAAATTTTTTCAGGTGTTTCTTTTTCATACTTTCTTTACTCCTTATACTTCTACTGCAAAATCTCTATGGTTTTTTGATCCATCTGTCCATGGAAAAATTTATCCAGCACCTTCTGGAACACTTTTTCCTCCGGACTGGCCAGGGCAAATAAAGTCATGGAAGATCTTAGCTTTAAGTCGTCCGGCCATCCCATGACCTGGGACGCGTCGTCGGAATCGATTTCCAGAAGCGCCCGGCTGATCTCAACCAGGCGGATTCTTAAAGTTTCGTTTTCCATATAAGCCTTCGCTTCGCCCATATCTTTGATCGCATAGTACCGGGCTGTCTCGCTGTATCCAAGACCTGCGATCTGGGGAAAGATATACCAGATCCAATGGCTTCTCTTCCTGCCGGATTTTACCTCCTTAAGCGCGGTTTCATAAGAAGTCCGCTGCGCGTCTAAAAACCGCCCTAATCCGTCCTGTTCTTTTCTGCTCATGCTTCTCCTTTCTTTAAAACTTCGAGAATAAACGCCCACATCCGTTCCACGGAAGATATGCTCATGCGCTCTTCGGTCGTATGGATATCCAGGATATCCGGCCCCATGGACACGCAGTCAAGCCCAGGTATCTTAGAGGCAAGGACGCCGCATTCCAGGCCCGCATGGATCGCTTCAACTTTCGGCTGTTTTCCGAACATCTTTTCATAGATGCGCACCATATTTTCCCGAAGAGGAGATTCTTTCTGGTATTCCCAGGCAGGGTAAGCGCCCCGCAGCGATACCGCTGCGCCGTAAGATTCCGCGACCAGGCGAAGTTTGTCTGTCAGCCATTCTTTGGCGCTGCTCACCGAGCTTCGCAG
Organism: uncultured Lachnospiraceae bacterium; assembly: GCA_910587495.1. Taxonomy (GTDB): domain Bacteria; phylum Bacillota; class Clostridia; order Lachnospirales; family Lachnospiraceae; genus Hominiventricola. The sequence continues at coordinate 3,966 of CAJUMT010000185.1, forward strand.
GGAATAGCAGAAATAAACTTCCTGCTCCCTGGTTTCCAGGATACCCATATTCAGAGAGGTTTCCACCAAACCCTCGATCTCGCCGCTCATGGCCTGGACGCCGTTAGGAAGGGACAATAAAAGCATCAGCGTTTTTTTGAGAGAATCCGGGGTCATTACTTCCGTCTTTTTGTCTCCTGTCAGTTCCAGGCGCACATTCACACCGCTGTCTATGGCACTGTATTCTTTTTTCAGAAGCTGATTGTATGTTTCGCAGAACGCCTTTGCCTGTTCGGCACTGCCTATGGGAAAGAGAAGCTTCGCGCTGCTTTCTCTGGGGATGGCATTGTCTTTGAGGCCGCCGGAGAGGCTTTCCACCTGATAGTCTGTTTTTTCTGCCAGGCATGCCAGTACTCTTGCCAGGATCAGGTTAGCGTTGGCTCTGCCTTTATGGATCTCCGCGCCGGAATGTCCGCCCAAAAGCCCTTCCACTGTAAGAACCGCACCGGTTCCTTCGCTCCGGGCGCGATGAATCGGAAGCGTAATATCCATACTTACACCCCCGGCGCAGCTCACCAAAAAGATGCCTTCTTCCTCCGAATCCAGATTCAGCATCGTATGGCCTTTCAGCATGGAAGGCTTAAGCGCCAGCGCCCCGTCCATCCCCACTTCCTCGCAGGTGGTAAATATAACCTCGAGTCTCGGATGCGGGATGCTGTCATCATCCAGGATGGCAAGCGCGTATGCGACGGCAATTCCGTCGTCTCCGCCCAGCGAAGTACCTTCGGCATACACATAGTCTCCGTCTACCCCCAGGCGCAGGCCTTCCTTTTCCATGTCCAAATCACAGTCCGGCTTTTTCACGCAGACCATGTCCAGATGCCCCTGCAGGATCACAGGTTCGGCATTTTCATATCCTGCCGAGGCTTCTTTGACAATGATGACATTCCATGCGTCGTCCTGCCAGACAGACAGTCCTCTCTCCTTTGCAAAAGCTACGCAGTAGTCGCTGATCGCTTTTTCATTGTGGGACCCGTGAGGAATTTTACACAATTCCTCAAAAAAACTCCATACACCCGCAGGTTTCAGGTTTGATAATACGCTCATATTATTTTTTCTCCTGTCTTATAGCATTATTTTTTTAATCACACAGCTGTGACGTTTATCCTTGCCGTTCTTATTATAGTTTATGCCCACCAGAAGGATCTCGCCTGTGTATCCTTCCAGAGCCTGCGTATAACGCCGCTCTTTGATCTGCCGGATTGCCGTGTCAGCAGACTTGTTAAATTTCAGCTCCACCACAAGAGCCGGTTTTGGGACAGAAGGCAGGGGCAGAAATACAACATCTGCAAATCCTTTTCCTGTGGGCAATTCTCGGATCATTCGGTAATCCTTCCTGGCGCTGTAATATGCAAGGCGTATGGCGCAACCAAGAGTATTTTCATCATTATAGCGCAGGATAGAGGCTACCTCTGTATGCGCCTGATCAAGTCCTTCGGCAACCCTTTTTTCATCACACCATAGTGTGGCCTCCAAAAGCTCCTCCGACGCTTGCAGCACATGCATGACTTCTCCCCAGCCGCCTGTACTCATGGCGTTTTCAAATTCTTCGATAATCTCCCTGTTGGGAATAAATGCTTCCTGTCTCTGCGAATCATAGCCCAGATATCCCAGGTGAATCAACAGCGTCAGCACGTCATCTTTTACTCTAAAGGTATACATGTCATTCTGGAAGCTGCGCGTATTGACTTTTACCTGCCCTCCCCCGAGCATTTTCACGATATCTGACCTGAGTCCGTCAAAATCCATATCCATGTAGATTTTCAGCGCGTCATAGGTTTCCGTGGAAGTCCAGTAATTAGAAAATTTCTGACTAAGCATTGCCGCTACCACAGATCTGGGGTTATATACATGCTGAAACTTTCCGAATTTATAACCGTCATACCAGCTGCTGGTTTCCGTAAAATCCATGCCGAAACGCCCGCACAGCGCTTTTACTTCATCCTCTGTAAAGCCCGTATACTCTTCCAGCTCCCTCTGGTCTGTCATGGAATATTCCCAGAACATATTCAAGGCGGAATGCTGCCCGTATTTTTTAACAGGCAAAATACCGGTCATATAGACAAGCGCCACATAGGACTGATCCTTTAAAAGATCTCTCAAAAAATCAAGATATTTCTTCTGCTGATCTTCCGATTCCTGCCGTTCACGCATGACGCAGTCCCACTCATCTATCAAAAATATAAATTTTTTCCCTGTCCCGGCATAAATCTTCTCCAACACAGACGAAAGAATGGTTTCATGTCCTGAAAACACCTCCCCATATACTTTGCGGATATCCTCAAGCACGACTGATTCAAGATACTCCGTCGCTACCTGCCCCTTCGCCCTGATCAAAAATTGCTGCATATTCAAAAATATCACATCATACTGATTCAGACACGTTTCAAAAGTTTCGTTGTTTTCAATCTTAAGCCCAGAAAACAATGCCCTGGAATCACAGCCACGGCTGTAATAGGCCGCAAGCATTTTAAGCGCCATTGTTTTTCCGAAACGGCGCGGTCTGCTGACACAGATATATTTTTCTTCTGTATTCATCAGTTCATTCGTAAGCGCAATCAATCCTGTCTTATCCACATAAATTCTGGAGCGGACCGATTCCCAAAAGCCCTCGTTTCCCGGATTGAGATAAACTCCCATAAAACACCCCTGCAAAATCTTGTTGTTTTTCTTTACTATGGTTTCTATTATAGCATATGAATATGTATCTTTCTACCCGTTTTTAGCCGACAGAACAGCGTAACTTCAGACTTCGACTTCTTCTTATAACCTGCTGCCAGACATACAAAAAAGGGGCTGTCGGGAAATAGATAGCTCCAAACAGGGGTAGGTGTGATTCGTGC
>CAJUMT010000186.1 GCA_910587495.1 uncultured Lachnospiraceae bacterium
TACACATAAAAAAGGTGGTGAACATAAAATTCGAAATCCATTATACAGCCGTCCGCAAATCCAAAAAAGAAAACTTCTATCATGGTATCCTTTTAGGCCTCTTAAGCCACCGCGAAGACTGGATCATTAGATCCAGTGCGGAATCCGGGGAAGGCTACAGCGACATCCTGATCGAAATCATAGACGACGGCAGCGAAACAACGACTGGCATTATTATCGAATTAAAGTACTCTGAAAGCAGAGACCTGGAAATCAAGTGCTTAGAAGCGCTCCGGCAGATCGAAGACAACGATTATGCGGAACAACTGGAAGACGATGATCTGGACACCATCTTAACATACGGTATCGCCTACCGCAAAAAGACCTGTATGGTGCGTATGGCGTCCCCACAATAAAAAAGAATAACAGACGCAAAGCGAGCCTGCACATTTTACCGTGCAGGCTCGTCTTGTCATTAATATCTTTTAATCTTTTTAGACGGCGTCTTGGGAAATTCTTCTTCCCTGATTTTCAGCCGATAGATCTTTTTATACGCGGGAGCGCCCTCGTTCCAGGCATCAATCAATGCCTGCAGCGCGCCTTCCAGATTTTCAATTCCTTTTTTCTCCGTATATTCCCGGTCAGGGAAGATCTCCGCCTCGATTACACCCTCGCTCTCCCGCACCAGAATTTCCTGTACCAACGGACTTTCTGATAACCTGTTTTCCAGTTCTTCCGGTGAGACATTCTCTCCGTTTTTGGTAATGATCAAGTTCTTCTTTCTGCCGGTCAGATAAACGAAACCTTCTTCGTCCACATACCCCAGATCGCCTGTCCGAAGCCATCCATCCACAAGGGTCTCTTCTGTCTCTTTTGGCATCTGGTAATAACCCTGCATCACGCTGCTGCCCCGAACCCACAGTTCCTCGTCCACGGTTTTTGCTTCACAGTTGGGCATAAGCTGACCCACAGAGCCTTTACGCACATTCCAGCTTACGGTTGTGCTGATTACCGGCGCGCATTCGGTCATACCATACCCCTGCAGGATCGTGATCCCATAATTTCCGAACAGATCCAGCATTGCCGGAGGAAGATACGCGCCCCCGCTGCAGATCGTGTGGAACTGCTCTCCGAATACTTCCTGTTTCACGATCTGAGGCGGAAGTCCTGCTGCCTCCTGAAGCTTTTTCGCCATCGTTTCGATCATCAGAGGCACCATCAGGATCACACTCGGTTTAAATAATTTAATATTTTTCGCCATACGGATCAGCGAATCGTTGATGCAGATAATGCTTCCAAGGGAAAGTCCCTTTAAGATATCCATACTCAGGCAATATGCATGATGGATGGGAAGCACCGTAAGGATCACCGTCCGTTCCGGAAATTTCATGTCCAGACAGGTGGCGTTTTCCGCCAGATTCCTGTGGGTCAGCATAACGCCTTTACTCTTTCCTGTGGTTCCGGAAGTAAACATGATCGTCGCAAGATCCTCCGGTTTCGGCTCATGGGAAAACGCGCCTTTATGTTCCTCCAAAAGCTGCCGGAAAGAAAGCGCTTCCCCGTCTCCGACTTCTTTTTGCATGGAGACTATGGCTTTTAATTTTGGACATTTTGCTTTTGCCGTCAGCATAACGTCTTTACGGATCTCATCTATGACCAGCACCGAAGCGTCCGAGCGGTCGATCAGCTCGCACATCTCATCCGCCGGAAGTGACACGTCCAGCGGCACGCACACGGAACCGCTGTTCACGGTACCGAAGTAAGTCACAAGCCACGGATAAGACGTCATGCCTGTGACCGCCACATGGCTTCCCAAAGCGTCCAGCGATGCAAGAACTCTGGAAAAACTCTCGCTGTCCGCCTGCAGGTCTTTAAAGGATTTACTCTCAATGGTATCTTTTTTTATCTTATATCGGATCGCGTCTCCGTCTCCGTATTTCTGCGCTGACTGCACAACAATTTCCCGAATCGTACTTAATAACATCCTGCCACCTCTTCTATTCTGCAGACAACTTTGTCAGATAATCCGCTGCTTCCTGCACTGTACGGATATTAGCTGCTTCCTGCTGATCAATCTCAATATCAAATGCATCCTCCAGTTCACCTAACATGCTCATAAAGTCAAATGAGGTGAATCCAAGATCCTCCATAAAACGGGACTCCGGATGAATATTTTCCGGCTCCACCTCTACATAATTACAAATAATCTCTGATAATTTTTCAAACATACGCACAACTCCTAATTATAATTTTTACAGGTTTCTTACACCAGTTTCATAATATCCCCGACCGAAAGGTTCGGGTTCTCGATTCCTTTGAACATGATCTTACACAGATAATAGTAAAGATATTCCAGCTTTTCCCTGGACACTGCTTTTACCTGATGTTCAAAATTAAAATCCAGTCCGTTATCGTCCGGACGGTGCATAACGGTCAGGTACATAGCCTGGGTTGTGGCGCCGTTGGGATACCATTTGGTCTTATAGCGGATATCTCCCAGTTTTTCCAGTCCTTTTTCTTTTAAAGTCATAGGCTGGTATGTCAGCGACATAGGTTCGTAGGTCTGTCCTCCCTGATGGGGATATTTCTTTCCTCTGTACGCAAAATATGCCACCGGGTCATAATTCGCATGGCGGAAATATTCATTCTGCAGATCCCGAATCATATAGATGCCTTCCAAAAAGGTCTTGTCTTCGGAGATAATTGTCCGGAAGGGGAAGGAATGAATCCGGGTGCCTCCGGATTTTTTCTCCTTCAAAGTCCCGCGCCTTGCAATGGCCGTATTGATAGAGACGTCATCGTTTCCGTTCATCTTCTGATAGTAAGTACGAAGACCCATTAAAAGCAGGCAGGCCAAAGATACATGATATTTTTCACAAAAATCCATCAATCTTCTGGTCGGTTCTTCCTCTAAGTGGAAAATATCCAACGCAGAATCCACAGAATCAGACACATTGACAGCCGCTCTTGCATCCGGATTACCGCTTCTTTCACGTTCAGCTTCCAAAGCCCCCGGCCCATCAATTCCATTATAAATGGGTTCCGGCATCTCGTCTATCAATTTCTGGAAATATTCCTCATCCCGCTTCTTTGCTTTAGACCCCGCTTCATAAGCCAGATCCTTTTGAATCTGTTCAATATAAGAAGCCATGTCCTTCGGGTAATCGACGCCTTCATACATGGTATTACAGTACAATTCGATCACATCACGCAAAAAACAAATTAACGACTGGGCATCCATAATCCTGTGATCCACCAAAAGATACACGCCCTGATAACCGTCCGGCATCTTGATCATAACGATACGGCTCATAGGAGAATCTTCCGCCTTAAAAGGAACCGCCGTCCATTCGGTCATGATCTTTTCTGCATCTTCCATGGAACCGGACGTAAAGTCCATAAATTCCACATCCGGCTTTCCCTCTTCTGTGTTTACCACATATTGATACCAGGTTCCTTCCTTATCCTGGGCAAACCGCACACGCAGACACTCACAACGCTCATATGCTTTATAAATTGATGCTTTTAACACTTCCATATCCAGCTCCGCCTCTATAGTCAGGCTGGTTCCCACATTCAATACTTCTTTTTTCGGGCAAAAATTCTGATAGAAGAAATGAAATTTCTGCGCCGCTGTCAATGGGTAAACCGGATACCCTTTTCTTTTTTTCATCATAAACCAATCCCTCCGATAAACTCGTTTAATGCATTTTCATAGGCTTCCATATCTTTATAATAGCTCTCCGCATGGGCTGCTCCTTCTACAATAAGCATCTTTTTTTCCGATGCGCAGTTCTCATAAATTTTTTCACACATACTGCAAGGAACAAAGGTGTCCGCACTTCCGTGAATCAGAAGGATAGGTACTTTCGCATTCCTTACTTCCCTGGCCGCGTTGCAGTCATCCAGACCATAACCGGCCTTCTTTTTGTTCGTCAGATCAGCGATCTGCATCATGGGAAATGCCGGCAGATGGTACATAGAATGAAGCACATGGGTAAATACTTCTTTCGCTGATGTAAAGCCGCAGTCCGATACAATCCCTTTCACCTGAGGCGGAAGCATAAGGCCGCTGGTCATCAACACGGTCGCGCCTCCCATAGAAGTACCGTGGAGAAGGATCTTTACATCCTCTCCGCAGCTTTTCACAGTCCATCTGATCCATTCAAGCGCATCCAGACGATCCGGACATCCAAAACCGATATACTCGCCTTCGCTCTCCCCATGGGCACGCTCGTCCACCAGAAGCATATTGTATCCACGCTTCATATAATAATCAGATAATCCAATGTAATCACTCATACCCTGGCTGGTATATCCGTGAAAACAAATGACTGTCTTCTTGGAACCCTCTGCCGGGAACCAGGTGGCATGCAACCGAAGTCCGTCTTTGGAAATGCAATATACATCTTCATGGGGCTGCAGCATCATATACTCTTTTCTCTTTTGTATTAACGGAAAATATTGGTTCCAGTCCGTTCCTGCCATCTTCATCGTCCGCTCTTTTTTCGCATTGCCCCGTTTCATAGTTCTCCGGTAAAAATACGCGGACCCTCCGGCTTCCGCCACGGTCAAAAGACCTAAAAGCACGGCTGCCGTTTTTATTTTTCTTTTCATAGCTTTTCTTTCCTATCTTTTTGCGTTTCTACGGTCCACCAGTTCTTTAAAACGCAGCGCTTTATCAATGTTGCCTTCCACTTTTAGTTTCTGAATTGTGAAAGCCAGCACCGGATCCAGTTTTCCCTCAGACAATTCTTCAAGCGTCTGGGCGCTGCAGGTAAACATAGCATCTCTGTCAAAATATTCATAAGGTTCCACATACAGCTTTCCCTCTTTTACTTCCACATAAAAAATACCGGATGCTTCCCCAGTAATATTAAACTGATACGCCAGATGTTCTGTGATATCACTCACATCCGCCTCCATAAATTCACTTTTCATCTTTGTAAAGAAATCAGCGTAAGTCATACTTTCTTCCTCCCCAATGTCATTTCTTGTCATTTTCGACCAATGGTCGAATTAACTTTTAATAAGATTATCATCTTTTCGACCATCGGTCAACTGGATTTACTGCCAAAAAAATCTTATTAAAAAATGAATTTATGTGAAATATGCAGTTGTTTCTTACATATGGGGTATGTTATATTGAAAGAAATACTATCATTCATTATGTTCCGGAAAGGCCAAAGCTATGCCAAACGATCTGAAATATCAAAAAATATTAGACGCGCTCCAAACACTTTTGGAAGACAAAGATATAAAAAATATTTCTGTAAGTGAAATTGCCCGGGCAGCAGGCATGGGAAAGGGAAGCCTCTATTATTACTTTCCTTCCAAAGACGCGATTTTAGAAGCTCTGGTAGAACGTGATTATGAAAAACCTTTAAAAACCGCCAAAAATCTCGCAGGCAAAGCAGATATCTCTCCCTTTACCCGCATGGCCATGATCTTTCAGGCCTGCCGCAATTCTTCTGCTCAATTTCGTCTTGGCAGAGACTCGGTCGGAGCTGTCAGCGCTCCGGAGCAAGCTTTCATCCATCAGAAATACCTGACTTACCTGATCTCCGAGATGAAACCTGTATTGACAGAGATCATCCGTCAGGGCATCGAAGGCGGAGAAATTCATTTTGACCGCCCCGCGGCGCTGGCCGAGATCGTATTGATCATTCTGGCCGTTAAACTGGACAATACGGTTGTACCCTCCACGCCGGAAGAGACAGAAGCGACAATACTTGGACTGATCACTTTGCTGGAAAAGGGTACAGAAAACCCGGCAGGATCTTTAAATTTCCTCCGGGCTATCTAACAAATAAAATTATATGGATATATCGACGGCCATTCCATCCATAGATATGGAAGAAATGTCCAGTCCGATCGCCTCAAGCACACCTGCCGCTGTGATCGACGAAGACGCAGAAGAAGCAACGGTTCCAAGTCCGGACAGAGAAGAAAGCGTTTCATTCATGGCTTCTTTTCCGTCCTGGGCAAGTTCTTTGAGCGCATAATTCCGTTCGTCTCTATGACGCCTTCTTCTTCGACTGCGCAGTTCTTCCCTGATCTGCTTCGCTCTTTCCTCCTGCTGCTTTTTGACCGCTTTTTCATGCTTTCTTTCTAATTCTTCTTCCTTACCCAGATTTTTTACCTTTTTCTGGATACGCTTGATCAGCTTTTCCATGCGCTTAATCTGCTGCAGTGCTTTCTTTGCTTCTTTCCCTTCACACGCATAGGCTGACATCTTTAAATTCGCCAAGGCTCTTGTGGCTTTTCCCAACACCTGCAGCACATCCATCTTTGTCTCTGACCTGGCAAGTTCCGCCGCAAGCTGCCCTACTGAATCATCCGGAGAGGAAGCTTTCATCTTAAAGTCAGAGTTTCCCGCTTCTTCCCTGGACGATATAAGGGAATTTTCTTTTACATCGGAAGAAGCCGTTTCCTTTTTGGTCTGGTCTGTTTTCTCTGTGCCTTTCCCTGACACCGCTGACTTATAGGCAGAACGGCCTTCTACCTGCCAGTTTCTAGCTGTGACATTCATAAAAACCTCCTATTATAGTTCCACTGCATCCCTTCTTCGCCCGGTACTAGATCAATTCCTGTTTGCCTAGCGGCGTCCACTCATTGATCTGGGCGCTTCAGGGATTCCGCTGTTTAATGTTTCCGTTTTTTTATACTTTAGTATATATATCGGCGGAGTTTTTAAAAAAAGAACACAGAAAAAACACATTTTCCTAAAATTATACAATTATCATTGCGCAGATGACACGACAAACGCATGAATGAATAAATTATGAACAAGGCATCCATTTTCTGGTA